>CAMPKM010000014.1 GCA_946887155.1 uncultured Gemmatimonadota bacterium | reverse complement strand
GAAGTAGAGATAGGCGCCTTCGTGGAAGACCGGGAGGTAGACGGTCGTTCCTTCGCGAAGCTCGGGCGCGTCCATGTTGCCGCCGAAGTCGCCGGGCCAGAGTCCGCTGAATGCCTCCTGGCCGCGCGGGGCGACCGCGATGCGGCCGAGCATCGGCTTGAGGTCAATCTCGATCGATTGCGAGCGCGAATCGGGGAGTGTGGTACGTCCCACCATGCGGGTCGTATCGAGTTCCCACAGGTAGCGCCGGCTCGAGATCGGCTCGTTGACCAACCGCAGGCGCGAATCGCTCTGCAGTCCGCCGAATCCTCCGCTGACATTGGCCGCGGCCAGGCCCGTGTTAGGCATGACCCGGATGATTTTCACCACCAGCATGTCGTTGGTGGTTGCGCCTTCGACGAAAAACGGTCCGACTTCGCCCGGAAAAGCGCCACCTTCACGGGTGTAATACGCCCCGTGCATCGTGTTCGAAATGATCACGGTGTTGGGCTTGATGCGCATTACCGGGTCACGGACGGCAAACGTAGGGTGTCCGACCGTCGGCGTGAATCGCACCGTGTCCTGGGCGCTCGCCACGATTGGCGTGAACGTCAGGATTGCGGCCTGGAGTAAGGGGCGCATGGTCTGATCGGTTGGGGGATCGAGTTTTTCGCTTGAGCCATGAAGGGAACTCGAATCGCTCCTTTCCGTAACCCGGATTTACGCGGCAGGTCAACCGAAGGAGAACCGAGTCCCCGCGAATGAACGCGAATCTCGCGGATGGGCATTCCCTGAAGTTCAGTGACTTGGCTTTGCGGCGGATCCTGGCGCAACGTTTTCACCCTACTCGTGCGCACGTGAACAGCCTTTGCTGGTTGACACAGGCGTTCCCCGCTGCAGCGTTCACACAGTGAGCGCGCAAGTCCTCACGACCTCACGACCTCACGACCTCACGACCTCACGACCACAGGCCCTGACCATGAAGCGCACCGTCATTGCAATACTGCTCCTCGTCGTCGCGAGCACACCATCGTTCGCCCAAACGACCAAATGGGATTCCCTGGCGCGCAGCCTCTTCAAGGAGCTGGTCGAGATCAACACCAGCCAGAGTACCGGAAGCACCTTGGCTGCGGCCCAGGCGATGGCGGCTCGGCTCAAGTCGGCGGGTTTTCCTGACTCCGACGTCGTCGTGCTCGAGAACGCGCCGAAAAAGGGCAACCTTGTTGCGCGACTGCGAGGGAGGAATACCGGTCGGAAACCCGTCCTCCTGCTGTCGCACATCGACGTCGTCGAGGCAAATGCAGAAGACTGGACGCTGCCGCCGTTCCAGTTCATCGAGCGCGATGGCACGTTCTTCGGCCGCGGGGTCGCCGATGACAAGGACGAGGGCGCGATCCACCTGGCGCTGATCATGCGCATGCGCGAGGAACGTTACGTGCCCGATCGCGACATCATCGTCGCCCTCACGGCCGACGAAGAAGGCGGCGGCGCCCACGGGGTGAGCTGGCTGCTGCAGAACCATCGTCAGCTGATTGACGCCGAATATGCGTTCAATGAAGGTGGAGGCGGCCGGGTCCGAGGGGCGAACGTCACCGACACGGTGAAGATCTCCCACGACGTGCAGGCGAGCGAGAAGAAGTTCCTGAACTTCCGCTTCGAGGTCACGAATCCCGGCGGCCACAGCTCGGTGCCGCGTGCCGACAACGCCATTACGCAACTGGCGGTGGCACTGACCAAGATCAATCCGACGATCATGCCGGTGCGGTTGAATGAGGTCACGCGCGCGTACTTCACGCGGCTGGCGCCGGTGGTGGAGAACGAGTCGCCGAGGCTGTCGGCTGCGATGCGTGCCATCGTGGCCAATCCGAACGATGCCGCCGCGGCGGCGACGTTGTCGGCCGATCCGCGGTACAATTCGCAGCTTCGTACATCGTGCGTGTCGACCATGCTCGAGGGCGGACACGCCACCAACGCGCTTCCGCAGCGCGCCCGAGCCAACGTGAACTGCCGGATCCTGCCTGACGAGACGGCGGAGCAGGTGAAGGCGGTGCTGGAGCGGGTGGTGGGCGATACGGGCGTGAAGATCACCTTCCAGGGGAACGTCACCAACTCGCCGCCGTCACCCCTGACGCCGGCGCTCATGAACGAGATCGAACGGGTGACGAAGGAAATGTGGCCTGGCGTTCCGGTCATCCCGACCATGAGCACGGGCGCCACGGATGGACTCCGCCTGCGCAACGCCGGCATCCCGGTCTATGGCATCTCGGGACTGTTCTATCCGGAGACGTTTGCCCACGGGATGAACGAGCGCATTCCGGTGCGGGCGTTTTATCAGGGTCTCGAGTTCATGTATCGGCTGGTCAAGGGAGTGACGGGAGCGCCGAAACCCATCAGCTGAACGGCGAGTCTGAACGGCGAGTCTGCACTGCGAGTTTGTACTGCGAGTTTGAACTACAAACTTGAACTGCGAGTCGTCGCGGATCGGGCGAATTTTCGCGGATGAAGGCAAAGGAAAAGCGACCCAGGGGCTTTCTCCCTGGGTCGCTTTCTTCTGCGTTGAACTGGGCGCACTCAGGGCACGCGCGTTCCTCGCAGGCGGCCGCGGACTACCGAGTCTCCGGCGGCCATCGCGTACTGCGATACGAAAGTGCCGACCAGCACTCCGCCTTCGAGGCGGCCCACGCCGTTCGTCGTGACATCGACGTCGGCGGGCGTGGTGCTCTTGTACGGTCCGGCATCGAGAATAAGGCTGTCGCCCTCGACGGCCGCGCGCACCGGAATCGGTTCGCGTCCCGCCGGGGTCAGCGTCCAGCTCGAGCCGTCCGCGGTCGCATTCAACTCGTACGTCGCGAGTACGCTATCACTCGCTTCACCCAGCAACTGCACTGACCAGCGACCGGCGAAATCGGTGAAGGACAACGGCGCCGGCATTGCGGCAGCCGCCGGGCTATCGGCCACGATTTCCTCTTCAGCCGGTGCACACCCGACCGCCGTGATCGCGGCCAGGACAAGGAACGTCTTGCGCATCATGAACCTCCCAAAAAGCGAGTTGACACGAATGTTGCGGATCGAAGCGAACACTCATGGGTTCGCGTTGATTCACAGTTCGCGGTGATCGGCAGTTTAAGTGAATGGCCTGCACCAGCCAGTGAGGCGCCTCACACGTTAGGCATCGGACCCGCGCTGCGAACTGGACGGTGCCGGATGCGAACACAACCGTGCAAGCAGCGTGAGCGCAGCAGCATGCCCGGCGTCCGCTACGGTTCGCGGCGTTTGAGCAGCATGAGTCCCTGAATGCCGCACCAGAGCGTCAGCGGATAGAACGCCACGCGTTCCATGCCGCCGAGTCCAATGCCGAGTCCGGTGTCATTCAGGAACAGCAATGTGCCAAATAGACCGGCCAGGCCGAGCACGAGGGACACGATTGACCGCGCGCGTTGCGCGGGCCACATCGCGAGACCGGCGACCACCATTCCCGGATTCCCCAGCGCGAGGATGCTCCCCGCGCCAACGACGTGCATGGTGGGCCCCGTGTCCGAAGGCCAGAGTCCAACGACTACGTGTCCCGGTGCGGTCGCGGCAATCATCAGGAGCGAAAGCGCCATCGCCTTGCCCTCCGGCCACGAACGCCGTGTGAGCCAGAGACCGGCGGGAATCAGGAATCCGTTCACGATGATCGATGCGTTCATCAACGCGTGCCACGGTGAGCAGGCGACGTCGATTCCCGGCGCGCGATGCAACGGTCCGCACGTTTCGCGCGCGAGGTCGCTGATCATGTTGTGCGCCAGGCTGAATGGCGTAGTCCACGCTGCCTGCACGATCCCCTGCACAAGAAAGAACTGCAGCGTCAACACAAGTGCTGTCGGTCCGGCCAGTTGGGGGATTCGCATGCAGGGATCGTACGTCCAAATCGTGGCGTAGCCAGACGGCGAACCGGTGCCAGGCGAAGGCTGGAGTTGTGGCGGTCCCCCGGCGGCATGGATTTCGCCATATCTTGGACCCACACTCACCCCGCCCAGGTGCTTTTCTCCCATCGCGTTGGATCTTTGATCGAACCGCTGACAGGACGGCGGTGGGATCCGGACGACATTAACGTCGAGGTCACCCGCCGATTGGCTGCGTATGCCTACCTCGGGCTCAGACCTGGTGACGTCGTCTTCATCCATCATGGGAACTGCCTCGAGTTCTTTGCGGATCTCGTCGCGGTCTGGCAGCTCGGTGGTTGCGTCGTCCCGATCGACCCGCGTCTGACGGCATTCGAGGTGGGCAACCTCGCGACTGTCGCCGGCCCCCGCTTTTCTCTCTGGATCGATACGCCTGATCCGTCGGTCGTTCCCTCGCTGGAGGCGCTCGCGACCCGAATCGTGGACACCAGAGAAGTTCTGTCACGCTCAGGAGTGCCTGACGCGCCGCCGGCGGATTCGCGACTGTCACTCGATGGATTGGCCACGATCATGTTTACGTCGGGCACTACGGGCGACCCAAAGGGCGTCGTGCACACCCATCGCGGACTGCGCGCGCGCTGGATGTCGCTTCGTCAGGCAGTCGGCACCGAACGTTACCGGAAAACGCTGCTGTTGCTGCCGACGCATTTTGGTCATGGCCTCGTGTGCAACGCGCTGTTCCCCTGGTTGTCCGGTTGTGACCTGTTCGTCCTGCCGCCCTTCCGTCCGGACATCGTCACTCAGCTCGGGTCTCTCGTCGACGAACACGGGATCACGTTCTTGTCTTCCGTGCCCGCGGTCTGGCGTCTCGCGTTGCGGACGGCGCGACCGCCGACACGCGGCACACTCGAACGCGTGTCCTGCGGGTCCGCACCCTTGTCGGCCGCGATGTGGCAGCAGGTGCAATCGTGGACGGGGGCGCGCGAGGTCTGGAACGCGTACGGCATCACGGAGACCGCGAGCTGGCTGTGCGGAACGAGTCAACCGGGCCTGACGCCGGCCGACGGGCTGGTGGGAATCGGCTGGGGGTCGACCTTGGCCGTCCTGCGTTCGCCGGAAGCCAATCCCAGGCCGGCCTTCGACGAGGTCTGCGCACCGGGCGAACCCGGTTACGTCTGGGTCAACACACCGGCGTTGATGCAGGGATATTTCCGGCGCGATGACCTGACGCGAAAGGTCGTTGCCGACGGCTGGTTCTTCACCGGCGACATCGGCGTCATGACGGATGAGGGTCACCTGGTGCTGCGTGGGCGCGAGCGCGATGAAATCAACAAGGGCGGCATGAAGGTCTTCCCGGCCGACATCGACGCGGTGCTCGACACCGCCGAAGGCGTGAATGACGTCTGCGCCTTTGCCTACGAAGGCGATCCGGTCTACGGCGAAAACATCGGCGTGGCGATCGTCATGCCGGACGCGACGGACGTGCGGTTGCTGGCCATGTATCGCCACGCGGGCGAACGACTCGCGAAACACCAGATGCCGGTGCGCTGGTACCTCGTGGAGGCGCTGCCTCGCACCGCGCGCGGCAAGATCAACCGCGAGCTGATCGGAACCCACTGCGCCAGCCTGCCGCAGATCGACTGGCGTCGGATTTTCGGATCCGCGGCATGACCGAGGCGCGAACATCCACGGCAGGGCAGGTCGTCGAGTTCCTGCGGAACGTGCTTCCGCCGGATACGCCCGCGCTTTCCGCCGACACGCCACTCTTCGGCACCGGTTTGCTCGACTCGTTGTCGATCGTGCACCTCATCCTGTTCGTCGAGGAGCAAACGGGCCAACCGCTCGATCCGGTCACGTTCAACCTGCGTGAAGAGTGGACTGTGATCGCGGATGTCGCGCGGTTCATCGACAGGCACCGCGGCGCGTGACGTACGAAGTCCTTCGATACGAGCCGCGCTTCCGCGATGCGGTACTCGACCTGCAGGTTCTGCTGTGGGGGCCGGAGCTCGAGCTGAACGACCGGTACTTCGAGTGGAAGTACGAAACAAATCCCTGGCAGCGCACGCCGAAACTCTACCTCGTTCTGCAGGACGGGACGCTGATCGGTATGCGCGGCTTCTTTGGAAGCCGGTGGGAAGCTGGATCGCCGACGGACACGTTCGATATCCCCTGTGCCGGTGACCTGGTCATCAAGCCGGAGCATCGGGACCGTGGAGTCATCACGCAATTGATGCGTCGCGTCGTCGAGGACGAATCGAACGCGCCGTCGCCGTTCTTCTTCAACCTCAGCGCGGGCGCTCCGACCCGCCTGGCCGGGCTTTCCCTGGGATGGCGGGATATCGGTCCGGTCAGGCAGCTTCGGTGGGAGCGGCCGAAGGGACTGCTGGATCGTGTGATGAAAGACAAGTCGAAGGCGAACGTGACCGGGAAGGGTCCGTTCCACGAAATCGACGACCATCTGCAACGGGGGACGAAGCTCAGTGCGTCGATTGAGTTGTCAGCCACGCCTCGGCCGCCGGAGATGGCGGCACTCGTCAGGCAGCGGGGGCATGACGGCCGGATCCGGCACGTGCGCGACGAAGCGTTCTTCGGTTGGCGCTTTCGGCACCCGAGGGCAGACTTCCGGTTCTTCTTCCACCAGTCCGGCACGGCAATCGACGCCTATCTCGTCCTGCAGGCCAGGCGCACGGGAGACAATGACCAGGTCAAGATCGTGGATTCAGCGGGCGACGCGAAGGCCCTGGTCCCGTTGCTCGACCTGGCCCTCACGGAATTCGGCCTCCGGCGCGTCGCCTGCTGGCGCGCAAGCCTGGCCGATATACCCGAGGCAGAGCTCGTCCGTTGCGGGTTCACCGACGTCCCCGTCAGGAGCATGGCCGAGTCCTTTCCCACCGTGATGATGCTGCCTAACCAGACGGCGCCGTCGGAGATGTCGTGGCGGCTGGCGGGTCGGGATGTGCGCGAACCCGGCAACTGGGACCTGCGTCAGGCGTACGGCGACGGAAGTTGAAGGCGCTCATCACCGGCCGGTTCACCAGGTGGCTGCGCAACGTCCGTCGGCCGGCGTTGCCGCCCGTCGTCGAGTGGGCCACGGAAATGTCGTGCGTGAGCCACGACGTCCCCCCACACTTCCGGGATCGATTCGTGGGCGCGGGCTACCGCGAACGGGATTTCTTTCCGCACCGGGTCCGGTATCTGCCGAAGTGTGGACCGGACGGAGTTTTCCTTTCGCAGAAGATGACTGGCCAGGCGGACCTGCCCTCCCTTTGGCAGGTTGTCGTTCACGCCACATCACCGGCGATCGACGAGTTCCCGCGAAACGCCTTTTTCGACCGCGACCTGCTCTGGCACCAGCAGCACTTTCACGAGCCGGGACAGGTGGCCAGTGCGTCCATGGCGATCCGGGGCTCGGTGCTCTACACGATGGCGCACCAGTCGGACCTGGTGCAGCGGATCTCCCGACGGCGACAGCACAAGACGCGCGTGGAGAAAGTGTTCCAGGGATGGCATCACCTGCTGCTCAACGCCATCGTGCATTTCGCCGTGCTCCGCGGATGCCGCGAGGTTCGAGTGCCGACGTCGCGCCTCATGATGCGTTTCACCGACCGAAAGCGCACGGTCCAGCCACCGTTGTTCGAACGTGTCTACGACCGCGCGGTCCACCATCACTTCCGCGCCCGGGAAACGGACGGTTGGTGGTGCATCGACGTGCGAGCCAACGCCGGGCACGTCGTCGCGCCGGAGCGGCGAGTCACCACGCTTCGCCGTCTCCGCACCATTTGCCTGGTGCACGACATCGAGCGTGGACTCGGACATGCCGGCGGCGACCCGGCTTTCGTGTCCGATGTCGACGAAGCGAGTGACGCGTCCTTGACCGCGATGCTCGACATCGAACGCGCCGCCGGCGTACGCGCGACGTACGTGGTCGTCGGGACGCTGATGCGAGACCTCCGCGACCGCATCGAGCTCGAAGCTGGCCAATGGCGTGGCACGGCCGAGGGCGGACACGCGCTGGGATTTCACTCGCACGATCACACCTCGGGCCCGCAGGTTGGCCGGTGTCGCTCGGTCGATTATCGGCTCAAGGGGTACCGGCCGCCGCAGTCGGAGTTGACGCCGGAACTGACCGACGACACACTCGGCCGGTACAACTTCGAATGGCTGGCGAGCTCCACGTCATCGTTAGGCTTCGCCGTGCCACGGATGGGCAACCGCGTGGCGAGGATCCCGATCCACATCGACGATTTCCCGTTGCACGCGAGGCAGCTCAATTTTCCGTCGTGGCGCCGCCGCGTCCTCGGGATGGCATCGGCCGGGTTCACGGCTGTCGGCCTTCACGATTGCTATGGGCGGCACTGGTTGCCTCACTATCGCGCGCTGCTGGACGACCTCGGCGGCACTGGATCGCTGCGCACGTTGGATGAAGTGGCCGACGAACTCTTCCTCGCCGCTGCCGTCTGATGCACGCCGATCCGACCGCGATTACGGCGCTGCTCCCGCTCAAGCACTTTCATCGAGCGTTCCTCCGCGAAGCCATCGACTCGATGTTTGGTCAGACGTCGCCCGCCTGGCGGCTGGTGGTGATCGTCGAGCCGGCTGACCTGGACGCGTTCCGGGGGCACCTGGCAGAGTGGCTCGCCGACGAGCGCGTGTCCCTCGTGCCTAACGAGGGCCACCGCCACGCGGGAGCATTCAACAAGGGCATGCGGGTGGCTGACACCGACTTTATCGCCATCCTGCTCGGCGACGACCTCTGGGCGCCGAACGCGGTCGAGCGGTTGCGCGAGGAGATCGCCCGGCACCCGGAGGTCGACCTGTTCCACAGCGGCCGCCGAGCCATAGACCGGGACGGGAACGCGCTCAGTGGCGTCATGATGCCGTCGGACCAGGTGACGATCGAAGGGTTCATCTGGAAGTCGCAGGTGAAGCACCTGATATGCTGGCGCCGCGCCAAAGGCATCGCGGTCGGCGGCATGGATGAAACACTCACCACCGCCGGCCCCGACGACTACGACTTTCCGTGGACCATGGCGGAGAAGGGAGCGGTGCTGCGGGCGATTCATGAACCGCTGTACATCTACCGCGATCACCGCGACGGTTTCCGCAACACGACACATCACCCTCGCAGCGTCCACCTCCGCGACCTGCGACACATCCTGTCGAAACATGGTGTGAGCCGGATCAACATCCACCGTCGCGTCAGGCAGGCCAAACGCGGCTACCTGCGACAATGCCTCTACCGCAACCGGCTGCATCGGTGGATCTGCCTCAAACTCGGCTGGCAGCCGCGCGCCTGGCGCAATACCTATGCCGGCGAATCCGGGACCGCAACCAATTCGTGATAGATGCGCTCGAACTGCTCGACCATTCGGCCGGTCGTGAGCTCACGGATGGCGATCTCGCGGCCGGCCGCACCCATGCGCTCGGCGCGTTCGCAGTCGGTCAACACCGCGACGAGTTTGTCGGCCAGGTCCGCGGCGCTGCCGGGCGTCACCAGGAATCCGTTCTCGCCGTCGCTCACGATTTCCGGCGTCCCCCCGCTCCGCGTGGCAACCAGCGCGGTACCGCGCATCATTGTTTCGGCGGTGATGTTCGCGAACGGTTCGCGATAGCGCGACGGCTGGGCGACGACCCAGGCGCTGCCTAACAAATCGTCGAGCACCTCGCGCGTCACGTGCGGATGCATCGCAACGCGCGAACCGAGGCCGAGGTCGCGCACGAGCGCCTCCAGCCGCGGCCGATCCGGTCCATTGCCGACGAGCAGCAGCCGCGCGTCAGGCACGTGCTGCGCGACCACGGTCATCGCGTTGAGCAGCACGTCCACACCCTTGAGCGGCATGAGCCGCCCGGCGAAAGCGACCGTCGGGGGCCCGCGCAGCGGGGGCCGGGCCGGTGCCGGTCGCGTCCCGTTCCATACCACGCCATCGACGGGTACGCCATCGGCGCGCAGTGTTTCCGCCAGCGCATGACTGTTGGCCACTATGCGTCCGAACACGTGCCGGTGCTTGCGCCATGACGGCAGCGTCATGCCGGTGCGCAGCAGCCCGGCCACCGACACGCACCCTTGCCGGTAACATTCGATACCAGCGCGGTACGTGCATGCTGTTCCGTCGGGCAGCACCTTCGTGTCGAGCGGGCAGATCGTCTGGTGGTTCCCGACGTGCAGGAGTGCGCGGCGATTCTCGAGCAGGGGCAGGATCCGCGGCGACAACTGCGTGAGGAACATTCTGACGTGGACGACGTCCGGATCGAACTCCCGCAGGACGCGCCGCAGCAAGCGAACGGCCGAGGGATTGGCGACCTGCAGGAACGGCCGCGGCCAGCCATTGGATCCGTAGCATGAGTAGTCCGCGTGATCGGGCAGTGGGAACGACCGCGCGGTGCTGGAGAACAGCCGCGCGTCATGGCCGCGGCTTCGCAACTCATCACGCAGGTCGATGCTGATGCGTTCGGCGCCACCAGCGAGGATGGCATAGTCGTGCACCACCAGCACACGAAGGGAGCGCGGGGCAGCGCCCATCAGCCGCGAGCCGCCGGGCGGTTACCCGATCGCCACCTTCCGTACCAGCCGGCGACTCGTCGCAGGACAGCGGACGGCATCGCAAAGTTCGCGACATGGGAGGCCACGTCGATGACGCGCGGACTGCCATCGCGGGTCGCGTCGCGCAGCAGCGAGCCAAAGGCGCTCCACTCGCGCTGGCTGGCGGCGGCGCTGCTGGCGACATGCAGCAGGAAGGCCGCGTATCCCCGGTCCGAGAACAGCTCCCGGTTGTCCCGCGCCCACGCCCGGGATGCCTTCCAGTCGGGGCGCGTCGAGATGCGCGGCCGGTCGTGCTCCATGTACCACGTCAGGAGCGGTTGCTCGTCAGGCACGAACGCCAGGTACGCCCCGGGATGCCGCACGGCACGGAGCACCCAGTCGGGGTCCTCGTGTCGGGTGAGGCCACTCGCGAACGGAACGCGGGCCATCAGCTCCCGGGTCGTGAGGATGGAGGTAGTCGTCACCATGCCCTCACCCGTGAACGGCGTCCGCCGGCAGAAGAAGTACTCACTCAGGTCTTCGCCAGGTTCAGGCGTGCGGCGCGGCCAGACCATCGTTCCACCGGTGGCGCGCACCAGCACGCGGCAACTCACCACCGGGTGCGCATCGGCCGGTGCGGCGAAAGCGACCGGCAACTGCCGCTCGAGCTTGTGCGGAAACCAGTCGTCGTCGTCGTCGAGGAACGCGATCCAGTGCGCGCGGGCGAGCGCGACGCCCGCGTTCCGGGCATCGGCATTGCCCAGGTGCCGATCGGGTACGTGCACGACGAGCCGGGCATCCCGAATCGTGCCTAACGCCGAGACGGTCTCGTCGTCGCGGCTGTCGACGACGACGATGGCCTCGAGGTCGGCCACGGTCTGGGCGAGTACGCTCCGGACGGCGCGCCCTACCAGCGTGGGTCGGTGGAACGTCGGGATGACGACCGAGACGAGCGGTCCGGCCATCAGCCGGCCGTCCCGGCCGGCGGGCGCCCGCCAAGAACGGCCTCGCGCAGGGCGCCGGCCGCTGTCGCGACCTGGGCGAGCGCCACCAGTGCTGTGGCACGGAGCCCGCCACCGTCGCGCAGCGGCGACGTCACCAGGCCGGTGTAGAAGCCTAACGGCTCGGGCACGATCGGGCCGTCGACGCGGGCGCGCCGGATGAGCCGGAACGCCAGGATGCCCCGGCCGTAGTTGAAGTGCTGCCGGAGGAACCCGGCCAGGGTCAGGTTGTGCGCGTGATGGACGATGGCGGCCGGCACCTGTACCAGCGGCCAGCCCCGCCCCCGCCAGCGGTCGCAGAATTCCTTGTCCTCGGCGGTCGCGCTGGGAATCCTGGTGGTGAAGCCGCCCAGGTCGCGGAACCGGTCGACCGACACGGCAAGATTATTGGTGGTGAAAAACGGCTCGACCGCGGTACCGCCGTAATACGCGTACACGAACCGCGAGATGCGGTCGCTGGCGTCTGCATAACGATTCGACAGCAGCGTATTGACGACTGACCCGCCGACCATGCCTGCCGGGTTCCGGTCCAGCGCCTCGACCAGTATCGACAGCCAACCCGGCGCGGGCACGCAATCGTCATCGATGAAGGCCGCATAACGACCCTTCGCCTTCGCTACTCCCGTGTTCCTGGCGGCACCGGGCCCGGCGCGTGGCTGCCGGACGTGCACGATGCTGAGCCGGCCTTCAAACTCGCCAACGACATGGTCGATCGGCTCCGCACTGCCGTCGTCGACAACGATCACCTCGAAGGCCGAGCGATCGAACGTCAGGCGCTCGAGTCCCCGGAGGCACTCGCTGACGAGCGCCGCGCGGTTGTAAGTGGGAATGACGACGGAAACGATCGGTGCGGTCATGAACGGGATGTGCACCGCAATCAACGCGCCGATCGGTGAACGGGCGGTACCGCGGCAAGCAGGCGCCCAAGTGTGGCCGCCTGCTCACGTTGCGCGCAAGCCAGTGTCACTCGGCGATTTGTCTCGTGAGAGCACTTTCATGATGACGCCGTTTCCAGGCGCGCTGGATACAAGATCCGGTGCGTATCTTGCAACCAGCTCTCCGACCACGGTTTGGACGACCGTCCAACTCAGGCCTGCTGGTCCAGGTGAACGACGTCAGCGCCATCCTCCTCAGTTCAGGTGAACCGTTCGTGGCCAGGGCCCGCCAGGCTCTGGAGGCGCAGTCCTGTCCACTCGAAGTGGTGGGTGTCGAGAACGTCACCCCGTTTCATCGTGCGTTCGCCGCGGGGGTCGCGCGCGTGACGACGCCCTTCTTTGTTCAGGTCGATGCCGACATGGTGCTCGATCCGACGTGCGTCGAGTCGCTGCGAAAGGCCATGGAGCCCGGCGTCGGCGTGGTTTGTGGAAACCTGCGCGATCCGCTGTCCGGTCAGGTCGAAGGCGTCAAGCTCTTTCGCACCGAAGTCGCGCGGCGCATCGAGCAGACGGATAGCGTCTCGAGCGAGACGGACTTCGTTGCATCGATGGAGCGCGAAGGCTGGCGCCTCAAGTACATCGGCCGGGTGGGTACCGAGGGTAACGCGCCACACATGACGTATGGCGATCACCTTCCCGACTACTCGGCCGACTACACGTTCCAGAAATACCTGCTCGAAGGCCGCAAATATCGATACCGTGGCGCCCGCGCCGGATTGTTTTCGAAGCTGCACGCGCTGGGCCGGAGCCGGCACGCGATGATGCCGCTTGCGCGCATCGCGCTGGCACACGGCTTCTTTCTCGACGCCGATGGCGACCAGCACGTACCGGCGCGATCTGACGCACGTGCCGGGCAGGTGGCGACGCTGCTCGCCGGCGAGGGTGAACGTTTCGCGCAGCCGGCGCGACTGTTTCCGCTTGCGCATCATGCGACTCTCCGTGACATCTTCCATGCGTTTGCCTCGTCAGGCACGGCCGCGGCCGGGGCGCTGGACGGCTGGACCGTCCACGAGACGTTCCAGCGATTGGCGGCCGACGGACGGACCTGGCCGGCATTGGTCGCGACGCTTGCCTACGGCCACGGCATCCTCGTAGCGCCCGGCGACCGGGATCGCCTGGCGGCAGACGAACGGAAGTTGCGCTCGTTTGTCCTTCTGGGGCTCGAGCCCGGGCGGCCACTCGTCAGGCAGGTGCGCGCTCGCCTCGAACGGCTGTACTACCACCTGCCGCAGGCGCTGGTGCCGCGCCGCGTCGTGCCGTGGTGGCGCAGAGTGCCGCGATGGTAGCACAGGTCGAACCGTCGCAGACTGACGGCCCGCCTGTCCGCGGGGGACGCTGACCGTGTGTGGTATCGTGGGCATGTTGCTGAACGGCGGTGACATAGCCCGCTGGGAACCGGAGGTCCGGAAATCGATGGATCTCATGATCCGTCGCGGCCCGGATCGCGGCGGCACCTGGTCGAGTGCGACAGGTTGCGTGCTCGGCTTCCGCCGCCTGGCCATCCTGGATCTCACGCCGGCGGGCGACCAGCCGATGGCCACGCCGGACGGTCGTTATGCGCTGGTGTTCAACGGTGAAGTGTACAACTATCGCGAATTGCGCAGTGCCCTCGAGGCTCGCGGCGCGCGCTTTCGCTCGACGGGAGACGCCGAAGTGGTGCTGGAGGCGCTTGCTCGCGACGGAACAAAGGCGCTGGCATCGTTCAACGGCATGTTTGCCCTGGCGTTGTATGATGCGCACGACCAACGCCTCCTGCTGGCGCGCGACCATGCCGGCATCAAGCCGCTATACGTGCTGCGTCACCGTGACGGCGTTCTTTTCGCGTCGCAGTTCGATCAGCTCGTCAGGCATCCCTGGGGGACGGGGCGCTCGCTCGACCGGCGCGCGCTCCAGCTGTACCTCAACTTCGGGTACATCCCGGCACCGTTCGCGATGCTCGAGGGGACAATCGCCATCGAACCCGGCACCTGGCTGGAGGTGAGCGCAAATGGTGAGGAACGTGCGGGGCGGTGGTTCACGTTTCCGGTTCGCCCGGAGGCCGACCTGCGCGGCCGGGAGGCGCTCGACGCGGTCGATGCCGCCGTGACATCCGCGGTCAGGCGGCAACTCGTCAGCGACGTGCCGGTCGGCGTTCTCCTGTCGGGAGGGATCGACTCTCCGCTGGTGGCGGCGAAAGCCCAGGCGATCGCTGGCGATGGCGGTCAGCCGATGCCCGCCTTCACGCTGGGAACGCAGGGTTCGATAGAGGACGAGTCGGCGGATGCCGCGTCGTACGCGAATGCGCTCGGCCTTCGTCACGTCGTCCGGCACATAACGAGTGATGATGTCCTGAGCCTGCTCGACGACGTGGTCAGTGCCTGCAGCGAGCCGCTCGACGACTATTCGATCTTTCCCACGGCCCTGGTATCGCGCATGGCCCGTGAGGAAGTCACGGTGGTCCTCAGTGGCGACGGCGGCGACGACCTCTTCTGGGGTTACCCGACGCGGATGATCGAACCGCTGGTGCCGGCACATCGCACGATGGCGGACCGCGCGCTCGGACGGAACGCGCGCAAGCCGCATACCGGTGCGACCCAGCTCCGCGGGCAGCGATTTGTCGCGCGGGATTCATTGGCGTCGGTGTTTCCGGACCTGCAGCTCGAGTTCACCGACCTTCCGCTGTTCGCGTTCGACGGTGGCGACGCCGACGCACTCGCCAGTTACATCCGGTGGAACGAATATTCGGGCCACCTCGTCAAGGTGCTCCAGAAAGTGGATCGAGCCAGCATGCACTCGTCTCTCGAGGTCCGTGTGCCGTTGCTCGACCGCGAGGTGGTGGACGTCGCCGCGCGCATCGATTGGCGCAGTTGTGTCGACCTCGAGCATCGTATCGGCAAGCTGCCGCTTCGGACCGCGCTCCGGCGACACATCCCGTTCCAGACGATCGCCAAGCGCGGCTTCGAAGTCCCGATGGGTGCCTGGTTGCGTGGTCCGTTACGTCCGATGATCGACGCGATGCTGTTTGCGCGCCATGATGTCATGGGCCTTCCGATGGAGCGCGCCGTCCTGCGTGATCTTGTCGAGCGACACCAGAGTGGCGAGAAGGATTCGACCACCTTTCTCTGGCGCATTCTCAGCCTGTTGCTGTGGGAAGCCCGAGTCATGACGTGATGGACGATCGTGTCACGGTGTTCGTGCCCGTCCGGCATTTCCACGACGCGTTTCTGCGTGAGGCGCTGGCGTCCGTCCAGGCGCAGACGCGAACCGACTGGACCATGATCGTGGTTGTCCATCCAGCGAGCGAAGCCACCATCGCGCACACGTTGCGTCCGTTTGTGGAGGATCCCCGTGTCCACGTCGTGCGCAGTGAGGGCCGCAACCTCGCCGGCGCGTACAACACCGCCATGCGACACGCTCGCACCGAATTCCTGACGGTGCTGCTTGGCGACGACATGCTCGCGGCGGACTGCATCGAGGTACTGGGCGACGCCATCCGCGCGCGGCCGGACGCCGACTTCTTCCACAGCGGCCGATACTTCGTTGATGAAGCCGGAACGCGCATCAGCGCGGACTACCTGCCGGATCGCCCGGTCATGCGCGAGTCGTTCGTCGTCGTCTCGCCGGTGAAGCATCTCATGTGCTGGCGCGTGTCGCGCGGGATCGCCTGCGGCGGCGTGGACGAAGCGCTCGATAACTTCGGGACGGACGACTACGACTTTCCCTGGACGATGTTGGAGCATGGTGCAACGTTCCACGCGATTCCGCGCGCGCTGTACATCTACCGGGACCATCGCGAGGCATACCGCCTGACGACGCACCTCCCGCGCAACCGGCAGGCCGACACCCTGCGTCGCATCCTCGTCAAGCACGGCGTCCCCGGGCCGGAAGTGCAGCGCATCATGCGGGCCGCGAAGCGCGGCTACCTGAAGCAGAGCCTCTTCCGTAATCGCGTGCATCGATGGCTGTCCGAACTGACGGGATTCGATCCGCGTCGCGGGTGGAAGGAGCGCTACCGATGATGCCTCCGGCGCCGCGCGTCTCGATCGTCATCGCCGTTCGCAATGGGGCCGCCGTCATCGGCGATCTGCTCCAGTCGCTGCGCCGACTCCGGTTCACGCCCGGCGAATTCGAGATCATCGTGGTCGACAATGAGTCCACCGACGGAACGCCCGACATCGTCCAGCACCTCGGCGACGACATTCGTGTGCTGAAAGAGGCGACCCTTGGCGCGGCGGCGGCCCGCAACTGCGGCGTGCGCGCCGCCCGGGGCTGGGCCATCGCCTTCATCGACGCAGATGCGGTGGCCGAGCCTGATTGGTTGACGGAACTGGTGGCTCCGCTGGCCGATGAGACGATAGGTATCGTCGGTGGACGGATCCTCAGCGTCGAGCCGTGCAACCGGATCGAACGGTTCGGTGAGCGCATTCACGACCAGCAGCGCGCCATCGAACAACGGCAGCCATACGCGATGACCGGGAACTGGGCGTCGAGGCGTGACGTACTGGTGGATTGTGGCCTGTTCGACGTTTTGCTGCTGCGAGGACAGGATGTGGACCTCGCGTGGCGGATCCGCGCCGCCGGCTACCGGCTGGCCTACGCGCCGCAGGCAGTCGTCAGGCACCGGAACGAAAAGACCATCATCGGACTCTGGCGCGAGGGATACGTTCACGGACTTCACAATTCACGCCTGCGAAAAAAGCTGGGGATGCCGCGTGACCGGAAACGACGGCGGCTCGCAACGGCGCTGCGTCGGCTGATCCGCGACGATGACCTGGTCGACAGCGCGCTCGCCCTGGTATTCGACACCGGCAAGATCACGGGTCAGCTCGTGGCGCAGCTCAACGGTGCCGGTTCGCCGTGATCGAGCAGGGCATCGACAGACCGACCGCGGTTCCACCGCCGCCACGGACATCAGCGCCGGTGCGCATCCTGTTCGCGACCAGCGAGTCACCCGGCTCGGGCGGATCGGCCACTGCTGCCTACGATCTCTTTCGCATCGCATCGAGTGCGGGCCACGACGTCCATTTCGCCTCGTTGCTCGACGACGGCGATGCCGCCTGGTCCGCGCGTGTCCTTGGACCGCATTCGGAGAATCCCGATCGGCTCCCTGGTGTGCACAGCGTGCGAGTGCCGGTGTCGCTCCGGACGCCCAGCACGACTGCGGTGGAATTCATTGAAGCGCTGCAGCCTGAAGTCGTGGCAGGCTTCGGGCATATCGCGGTCAACCGGCTGAAGGGGATCTCGCGGGCCCTTCCTGTGGCGTTCGTCACCGGCAGTTGTCGACAGGCGCAGGACTATGTCACCTCTGGCCTGGTTCGGGATGCGCAGGCCCTGCGC
>CAMPKM010000013.1 GCA_946887155.1 uncultured Gemmatimonadota bacterium | reverse complement strand
ACCGCCACCGACAAACTGCGCCGCGGCAGTGTCGCTGCTGTTCCAGGCGAAGGTGTTGACGGCGAGAATGTCGCCACTGCGCGTACGCAGCGTGGCGACGAAGTCCACGGTGTCGCCCATGGCCACCGCGGCGGCGCTGGGCTGGATATCGAGTGTCAGATCATTCGTGGTCACGACCACGTGCACGCTGTCGCGTGCGCCGGTGACCGATGCGACGACCCAGGCGGTACCAGGCGTGACGCCGGTAACGTTCCCGCTCGCAACCGACGCGACGTTCGGGTCACTGGACGACCACGTGACCGGGACCGATTTCAGGAATCCTGTCTGGTCGGTGACGCGGGCCGTAAATGTCTTCGACGTCGACTCGGGAATAGTGTCGACATGTGCCGACAACGAGACATGAAGCTTCTGCTCGATTCCAGGGCCGGGTGAGGCAGGATCGGCCTCATTCCCGCTGCACGCGTTGAGCGTGCAGGTAATGACGGCGGCAAGCGCGTGCCGGAGCGTCAGACGCATCGGTGCTTCTCCAGTGGACCGTTCGGCGGCTCGACTGGCATGGCGCGGTGCGTCGCGCTGTAGCCTCGGGGCTTTGCGTCCCAGCCTTTCGACTGGTTTGCCGTATCGTGGTGTCCTCCCGGAGGAGGCACCTGCGGACATCAGTTGTCGGACATGACTTCTCGCCGAATAGACGAGACCGCAAACAGGGCAGTAACAAATAGACTTCTCTAACATGTTGTCGCATAACGCGATACGCGACCACGCCGAGTTTGCGCTTGCTTACACGATGAACGTGCCCCCCGTCACCGGCTCGGGTGTACGGAGAGGCGGTGACATTCTTCCGTTGTCGGTTTCCATCACGCGCCGTGCCCCACACCGGCGTCCTGCAACAGGGCGCGGGTCCGCATCGGTCCATGCGTTCCGATGGCACGCGAACGTGACCGGTGACCAGTGCATGCGTCGATGCTCGACGCACTCGTCGCGTCCGATCGCGTGGCAGATACAACGGCCCCGCGTACGGGCGCGCGCTGGTAACTTGAGACAACAGTGATACGTCTTAAGGGAGAGTGATTCTCACCACTTCAGAGAGAGAGCAGTTCTCGCGAGGCGCTTTTTAGAATTTCGAACAGGTCCGTGCGGTGACATTGCGCACACATTGAAGGATTCCACCGACTTTTTTTGTTTTCGCGCGTGCGCTCGTCATTGTTTGATGTGAACGATCCAACCAGCGACTCGACGATCACGTGAAATGAGGCAGTCACTCCGAGGATGGCGCAGCGCACGACACACACGGCCAAATGCCGCGATGCCGCTGCGCGCCCAGGCAGTCGCCGCACCGGCACCGCTGCACCCGTTTCCGTTCGTGACGCAGGAGCCGCTGCGACTGGGACTTGGTCTCGTCGCGTTGGTGTTCTACATGTGGCTCATCCACTCGTACAAGCTGGCGGCGGGTGAGGTGGCGGTCGCGCTGCTTGGCATCGGTGTGCTGCTGCGCGGTGGCCAGTTGCGTTTCCCGGCGCCGCTGCAGTTCTTCGGCCTGTTGATCATCTGGAGCTGCTTCGGTCTCGCGACGACGACGTCCACGATCGTCACGACCAATGCGCTAATCGACTTGGGGAAGTTGTGGATCATCATGTTCTGTGTCATGAACGTGGTGCGGAACGCTGCCGAACTCCGCATGGTTCTGATCGCCTGGCTGGCGCTGTTTGCGCTCTATCCGGTGCGCGGGGCGCTTTTCAACCAGTACATCTGTCGCTGCACGGAATTCGGGCGCGTCGCGTGGAACTTCATCTTCAACAACCCGAACGACCTCGCCGCGCTCTCGATCTTTCCGCTGGGCGTGGCCGCGGGCGTAGCGACGGTCGAACGCACGAAGATCTTCCGATGGGCGGCACTCATCGGGGTGGCGATGCTGGCGCTCATCGTCATGCTCACCCAGTCGCGCGGAGCGATTCTCGCGCTGGGTACCTCGGTGATCCTCCTTCCACTGACCAGCAAGAACCGTGGCCGGGACCTGTTCCTGATCGCCGCGCTGTTCGGCCTGGCGGCCATCGTGGCGCCGAAGGACGTGTGGGATCGCGTATCCGGCCTGTCGAACGCGTCGATCTCCAGCGGCATGCAAGGCGTGGACAAGGAAGGGTCAGCCGAAGCGCGCTGGAAGATCTGGATGATCGCGGCACGCACCGCACGTGATAATCCGCTCGTCGGGATCGGGGCAGGCATGATGCCCACGAAACACCGGTTGGAGTCGGCGCGCCTGGGACTCAACTATTCGGCCCGCGGGAACCGGGACACCCACAGCACGTACCTGCGCCTTGCGGCGGAGTCCGGGTTTCCCGGTCTCGCGTTCTACCTGCTGCTCTTCGGTTCCGTGTTCCTGAAGCTGCAGAAATCGCGGCGCAGCATCCGGAATGCGCGGCCGAAGGAGCATCAGCTGCTCTTCTACCTCCAGCTGGCGATGATTTCCTTCAGTGTCGCTTCGCTGTTCGGGACATACGGCCACCTGTCGTTCACATACTTCAGTTTCGGCATCCTCTGGCTGGCCGGAGACATACTCGGTCGCGAGCCGTGGTACGCGTCCGCGCCGGCGCCGGCGGCGGTACCGCAAGCCGTCCTGCGGCAGGCTCGTTAGGTCAGCCCGCCTTCGCGCGCGCGGAAACGGTCCGGCGTAGCAGGTCATGTACGCGCTGCGGGCCGGCCAGTGCCCCGTCGTCGAGCGCGCGCAGCCACCCGTTCAGCACGACCAGCCGCCAGATCAGCCCCGGATGCTCACGCCGGCCGGCGAGGTGCTCCGCCGTCACGCGGCGCATCGCGTCCCCATCGACCCACTGGGCGACCGGTGCGTCCTTGCCAGACAGCGCCTCGATCCGGTGCCTGAGTGGCCCGCGGAACCAGTTCGCCAGCGGCACCGCAAATCCCTGCTTCGGCTTCTGCAGCACCGAATCGGGAACGATGCCGGAGATCGCCTGGCGAAGGATCACTTTCCCGGTTTCGCCCTGCAGTTTGAGGTGGCTG
This sequence comes from uncultured Gemmatimonadota bacterium, assembly GCA_946887155.1. The sequence continues at coordinate 14,870 of CAMPKM010000013.1, read as the reverse complement.
GGAAGCGCCATCGCGAACTCGACGACGTGATGGTCGAGCAGGGGCACCCGCGCTTCGAGCGATACGGCCATGCTCATGCGATCGACCTTGGTGAGAATGTCGCCCGGCAGGTACGTCTCGAGGTCGACCAGCATCATCTGCGTCACGAAGTCGCGCGTGCCGAACCGGTCGAACCAGGGGTCGAGCAACTGCTCGATCGACGGCTGATGACGGGCCACCGTCCCGGCCGCGATGCCTCCCTCGGCGACTGACAACGGCTGTGCCACCGTTCGTGCATAACGACCACGTACGCCGCTGCCCACGTTGAGCATCCAGGCACGTCCCTTGGCCCCCGGCGGTCGCATGAGCGCGAGGCCGCGGAGCAGGCGACGGGCGATGGCCGGCGCCGGCGCCGCCATGCCGTTCACCTGCGCATAACGCGTGTACCCACCGAAGAGTTCGTCGCCACCGTCTCCGGACAGCGCCACGGTGACGCGTTCCCGCGCCAGGTGCGACACCAGCAGCGTCGGCAGCGCCGAGGAATCGGCGAACGGCTCATCGAAGCCCCGGATCACGTCCTCGACCAGCTGGTCGGCGTCCGGCCGGACGATGAGCTCCGTATGGTCGGTGCCCAGCGCCTTGGCGACGCGGGCCGCATGCGGGGCCTCGTTGAACTCCGGTTCCTCGAACCCGATGGAGAACGTCTGGACCCGGCGGTCCATGGCCCGCGCCATGAGGGCGACCACGGTCGATGAGTCGATGCCGCCGGACAGGAACGCGCCTAACGGTACCTCGGACTCGAGGTGGGAGCGCACCGCGTCGTCGAGGATCCGCCGCAGCTCGGCCACGGCGTCGGCGGGGTCGATGCGCACCTCGTCCCGTGCCGGCGTCCAGTAGCGTGTGACCGAGGTACCCTGCTCGCGCGTCCAGGCCAGCGTGTGGCCGGGCGGCAGCTTGCGCACCCCGGCGAAGATGCACCAGGGATCGGGGATATACCCTAACGCGAGGTATAGCGCGATCGCTTCCTCGGACAGGCGGGGCGTGAACGCCGGGTCGACCAGGAACGATCGCAGCTCGGAAGCGAACGAGAGACCGTCGGGGCGCAGCCAGTAGTACAGCGGCTTGATCCCGAGCCGGTCCCGGCCCAGCAGCAGCCGCTGCCGGTTCGCGTCCCAGATCGCGAAGCCGTACATGCCGCGCAGCGAGTCGACCAGCCGGTCGCCGTCATCCTCGTACAGGTGGACCAGCGTCTCCGTGTCGCTGCGCGTCGCGAGCCGGTGTCCCGCCTTCAGGAGGCGGTCGCGAAGGTCCCGATAGTTGTAGATCTCCCCATTGAAGACCACGGTCACGTCGCCGGCTTCATTGGCGATGGGCTGCTGGCCGCCGGCGACGTCGATGATGCTCAGGCGGCGCATCCCCAGCGCCGCCGCGCCGATCAGCTGGCGGCCGTCGTCATCAGGGCCGCGATGCGTGATGGCATCGCACATGGCCCGGAGCAGCGCCTCGTCCGGCACCGTGGTGCCTGACGAGCGAACGAAACCGGCGATGCCGCACATCTACTGGAAGCCCAGGGCCGCCAGGCGGCGGCGAAACTCGTCCTGCGCCCGCGCTTCATCTAACTTGCGCTGAATGATGTCCAGGTCCTCGAGGCGCGCGATGACCCTCGCCGCCGCGTCCTCCACCGATTCCCGGTCGGAATGGACGTGGACCTCGGGTGACGTGGGCGGTTCGTACGGCGCGTTCACGCCGGTGAATTCCTCGACTTCGCCACGCCGCGCCCGGGCGTACCAGCCGTCGCTATCCCGTTGCTCGGCCACTTCAACCGGGCACTCGACGTAGATCTCGACGAAGCGCGCCGTGTTCCTGCGGACCTCTTCCCGCGTCGCGCGGTAGGGGGACACCGCCGCACAGATGGCGATCACGCCGTTTCGGGAGAGCAGCTTGGCGACATAGCCGATGCGGCGAATGTGTTCCTCCCGATCCTCGCGGGAGAACGTCAGGCCGCGGGACAGGCTTTCGCGGACCTCCGCGCCGTCGAGCAGCTCCACGGGCAGGCCCCGGTCGAGCAGGCGCTGAAACACCTCCCGGGCGATCGTCGACTTGCCTGACGAGGGCAGCCCGGTAAACCACAGGGTGGCGCCCTGTGGGCCCGGTTGTTGCGTGGGATGGAGTGGCGTCGAAAGCACGGAATGGATTGACAGTCTGTTGAATCGCGCTCTGGACGGGCCGGAGGCCATGCGAGGTCCGCCCATCGAATGTAATTTGACACCCCACCCCCCGGGCATTCGAGGGTCCCATATCTGACGATTCGCGCGTGACATCCGTGTCGAACCCGGCCGCGAATCACGGCGGCGATACAGGCCTTTCGCCGGTCAGGGTCATGGCAATTGCCGTGGCCTGGGCGATCGTTGCGGCGTTTGGGCACGTGACCGTCGTGAACTTCCGGCAACATGTGCTACACGCCTTCACGGGCACGACGCCGCTGTTCGAACTCACGGCGCCCATTGCCTACGTTGGCGTGTTCCTCGCACTGGCGGTACCAATAGCCCTCATCTTCAGGTTTGTCAGACTCCCGAATGGTTATTGCGCGGTTCACGGAGTCTTTGCCGGACTCGCGGCCTTTTCGATCCTGCTGTTGTATCGCCGCATTCATCCATTGGCGTTCGTCGTCCTGGCGGCAGGCATGGGGTGGCAAGTCTCCAGATGGTGCACACTCCGCCCCGAAGTCCTCCAGCGCCTGACACGCCGTGCTGGACCGGTCATGGCGCTGCTGCTGGTCCTGAATGGTGGCTTGCCGCACATTTTCTCGTGGTGGCAGGAACGCAGCGCGCTTGGCGCAACGCGAACTGCGCCTGAGGATGCACCGAACGTCCTGCTCCTGATTCTCGATACGGTTCGCGCCGCGAACCTGAGCCTCTACGGCTACCAGCGGCCGACTTCCGCGGCGATCGATTCACTGGCTGCGAGTGGCATCGTCTACGACAACGCATTTACTCCCTCGTCGTGGTCCCTGCCTTCGCACGCTTCGTTGCTCACCGGGGTGTGGGGGCACGAAACGGGAGCGAGTTACCTTCGCCGCGCCAATGACGATCTCCCCCGAGTGAGCACCGTGCTGCGGCAGCACGGTTATCTCACGGGTGCATTCATGGGCAATGCCGGCTGGGCAGGTCCCGAAACCGGCCTGGCGGCGGGATTCCATCGTTATGTGACGTACCCGGACGACCTGGACCAGATCGTCTGGAATACGACGCTGACCCAGACGCCATTGGCGCGAGGAATCATCGGCGGAATCGTCACTCGCGATCCCATGCGCATGGTTCGCTCGATCGCGCGCTTCGACCTCCGTGCCCAGACTCCTATTACTCCGGACCGGATGCGCGCCCCGGCGGTCACCGCCTCGTTCCTTGCCTGGCGGGATCTCGTCGGGACAAAACATCCATGGTTCGCAACGCTCAACATCTTCGACGCGCACGAACCATACGCCACGCCGTACTCGGACCGGTTCAATGCCGGCGCAACGAATGTCGACAAGTATGACGGCTCGATCGCGTGGATCGATTCGGTGGTCGGTGCCCTCTTCACCGAATTGAGGTCGCGCGGCGACCTGGACCGGACCCTGGTCATTGTCACGAGCGACCACGGTGAGCTGTTCGGCGAACATGGCGAATTCAAGCACGGGAGCGGACTCTATCTGCCAATCGTTCACGTGCCCCTGGTGCTTCGCTATCCGAATCGGATAACGGCGGGCGTGCGCGTGCCGGGACTCGCAACGACGGCCGACATTCCGGCAACCATCATCGACGCGGCGGGGATCTCAGACTCGGCGATCCCGGGACGGTCCCTGATGTCGAGGTCCTTTACCGATGACGGGGATCCTTACGTGTTGTTCATGTCCAGCCGAATGATCAACCAACCGGCGACGCGCCGCGCGAGCCACGGTGAGGTGTATGGGGTGTTGAACAGCGAGTGGCACCTGATGCGATTCGCGGGCGATGAAGAGGAGTTGTATCGCTGGCGCGACGACTCGGCGGAAACAATCAACTATGTCGACAGCGTGTCCGGTCGGGCTGTGCTTCCTGGCTTGCAACGGCTCCTGGACGGTCGGCGACGGGTTCGTTAGACGAGACCGAGCAGCGGCCACCACACCCAGACCAGCAGCATCACCAGCAGCAGCGAGACGATGGTCATCGCGCCACCGGCCTTCACCACGTCCACCATGCGCAGGTAGCCGCTGGAGAAAACGATCGTGTTCGGCGCCGAGCTGAATGGCAGCGCGAAGTCGAGTCCGGCGCCGATGGACGTGGCCAGCGTCAGCGCCACCGGCGAGGCGCCCAGTTGAGTCGCGAGGTTGAAAGCGAGCGGCAGCATCACCGCTACCGCCGCGACGTTGCTCATGAACTCCGACAGGATGAGCGATCCCAGGGCCACGGCTGCCACCGCGAGAGCCGGTGGGATGGTGGCGCCCTGGAGGACTCCGTCGACGATCCACTTCGCGGCCCCGGTCCGGTCGATCACGATGCCTAACGCAATCGCGCCGCCGTACATCAGGACGATGTTCCAATAGATGCGGCGTTCCGCCTCGTCCCAGCTGATGCAACGGGTGGCGAAGAGGGCGAAGCTGCCCAGCAACGCAATGATCGCGAGGTCGACGCGGCTGCCAAGGATGATCCAGGCGGCAATGGTGAGAAGGACGATGACGCCAACGGTCCACTGGCGCCGTCCGGCGCGACCCATCTCCTTCACGGCATCCTCGAGCACCTGCCGCGCCGCGGAAAACGCGATTTCCTCGCGCGGGAAGCAGAGCCGCAGGACCAGCGGGGCGATGGCACAGCCCAGCACGACCATCGGGAGGCCCGCGACGACCCACTGGCCGAACGAAATCCCGATCCCGTGCTTTTCCTGCAGCATGCCGATCGCCAGCGCGGCGCGGGTACTGCCAAGGAAGCTCGAGTTCGACCCGATCATGGCCCCCCACGCGAGCGACAGGAACAGGACCTTGGCGTAGGCGCTTCGCCCCTTCGCCAGGCGCAGCGCCAGCGCCACCTCGAGCGCGATCGGAAAGAGCAGGGCCGACGTGGCCTGGTTCGGCATGAACAGGGTGCCGAACGCGCCGACGAACATCATGCCGGCGGCAAACGCATACGGCGATCGTTCGAACGGCCGGAGAAAGAGTAGCGCACAACGCTTGCTCAATCCGCTCTCGATCAGGGCGGCGGCGATGATGAAAACGCCGATCAGGAAAAAGACCGCCGAGTTGCCGAAGGCCGCAAACGCCTCCGACGTCCGCATGGTGCCGGTGAGGGCGAGCAGCGCAATCGCCAGCAGTCCCGTGATCCCGAAAGGCACGGCGTTCGAGACCCAGAGCCCGGTGCAGAGAATGAAGATGGCCCAGGCGTTCTTGCCTTCGACCGTGAGCCCGGTCGGTGCCGGCAGCAGATAGATGAGGAGGCCGAGTCCGACGCTTCCCCAGATGAGCAGGAACTTGACGACCCGCTTCCAGGGAAGCGGCGCCGGCGGCGTAACGGGTGCACCGCCGGGAGGCGTCTGCCGCGGCCGTTCGGCGGGCCAGCGGAAGGAACCGGCTTGGTTAGGCGGATCCTGCCTGACGGGGTCGGGCAACGGGAAAGGAATGAGGACGGGGCGGCTCAGCGCCGCGTGACGCTCCGGGCAATCGCTTCCTTGAGACGCTCGACGAACGGCCAGGGCAATCGCACGCGTCCCATGAGCCGTCCCTCGTTCACGTCACCGTGGTCGTCCGAACCGCCCGTTACGAGGAGGTCGAACCGCCCCGCCAGCTCGAGGAACCGGACCGTCTCCGCCTTCGAGTGCCGCGGGTAATGCACCTCGATGCCATCGAGGCCTGACGAGGCGAGGGCAGCGACATCGTCGTCGGAGAGACCGGTGCGTCCCGGGTGCGCCGCGACCGCGACACCGCCCGCGCGATGGATCTGCTCGATCGCCTCGACCGGCGTGATCTTCACGCGTTGAACGTAGCACCGTCCGCCGTCGAGGATAAACTCCGTCGTGAACGCGTGCTTCACCGTCGGCACGACGCCGGCTTCGACCATCGCCTTCGCGACGTGCGGCCGGCCGATGTTCTCGCCGCCGGCGATGGCCTGAACGCGCTCCCACGAAACCGGGTACCCGCACTCGTTGAGCCGCTGCACCATGAGAAACGCCCGGCCGAGCCGCCCGGAACGAATCGTGTTCAGCGTGGCCTGGAACTCGGCGTCGGCGATGTCGATCCCGTAGGCGAGGATGTCGATCTGCCGTTCGGCATCATCAAGCGTCGACAGCTCGCAGGCCGGGATGAGGTCGATGCCGTGGGCCGCGGCTTCCGCCGCGGCCTCGGGCACGCCTTCCATGGTATCGTGATCGGTCAGCGCGATGGCCGAAAATCCCTTGCGCGCCGCGCGACGCACCACCTCCGACGGCTGGTCCGATCCGTCGGAGGCAGAGGAATGCAGTTGCAGGTCGGCGAAGCGCTCGCCGTTGGTCTTCGGCACTGCCTAGCGAGCGCCGGCCGTGGCCTGGGACTGGTGGGCATCCATCAGGATCTTCGCCACCTCCGGCCGCGTGAACTCGACCGGCGGCATTTCACCGTTGGTCAGCATTTCACGAACCTTGGTGCCGCTGAGGATCACGTGATGTTCCTTGCCGTGCGGACAGGAGCGTGTCGACGCCATGCTCCCGCACGTCTTGCAATAGAACGTATGCTCGTACTTCAGCGGGATGATGCCGAGTTCGTGTTCCGGGAAGCTGCTGATGAGTGTCTGGGCGTCGTACGATCCGTAGTAGTTGCCGACGCCCGCGTGGTCGCGACCGACGATGAAGTGCGTGCAACCGTAGTTCTTCCTTGCGATCGCGTGCCAGACCGCCTCACGCGGTCCTGCATAACGCATTGCGGCTGGGAAGACGGCCAGCATCGAACGGTTCTTCGGGTAGTAGTGCTCGAAAATCGTCTCGTACGTTTTCATGCGGACATCGGCCGGCACGTCGTCGGACTTGGTGGCGCCGACCAGCGGATGCAGCATCAGGCCGTCGATGGTTTCCAGCGAGACCTTCTGCAGGTATTCGTGGGCGCGGTGCACGGGATTGCGCGTCTGGAACGCGACCACGGTCTTCCACCCTTTCTCATCCATCGCCTTGCGCGTTTCCATGGGCGTCAGGCGGTAGTCATTGAACTGGCTGTACGCAGGCCGGCGAAGCACCTGGATCGGTCCGCCAAGCAGGACGTCTCCCTGTGCGTAGAGGCGTGCCACCCCGGGGTGCTTGTCCTCGGTGGTGCCGAAGCATTTCTCTGCCTCACGCTTCTTGTCGTACGAGTAGATGTCGGTCACCTGCATGATCGCCATCGCTTCGCCGTTCTCGTCGACGAGCGTGATCTCCTGTCCTTCCTTCAGGGTCGCGGCCTGTTCCTTCGTGACGGCCTTGGTCACGGGCATCGCCCAGATCAGTCCATCCGAGAGCCGCATGCTTTCCACGACCGTCTCGTAGTCCATGCGCCGCATGAACCCGGTCAGCGGCGACAGCGCGCCCACGCCAATCAGTTCGAGATCGCTCAGTTCGCGCTCGTCGAGCGTGAACTGCGGCAGTTCCTTCGCGTGCGCGATCGCGGATTTGAGGGCATCGCCCTGGAGCTCGCGATTGACCAGCGAACCACCATGGGGCACGCTCGGTCCAGGTGTCTTTCGGGACTCTGCCAGCTTGCGGGCGTCGCTGGAGCGGTCGACCTTCGCCGACACCGCGCCCGACGTGCCTTTTGGCACATAGCCGCGTTCTTCGAGCAGGTCGATCACCCGCAGCGCGCTCTCCTCGATCGACTCGTTGGCCGTCTCGAGGACGAGCTCGGGATTTTCCGGTTCTTCGTATGGATCGTTCACCCCGGTGAATCCCTGGATCTCGCCAGCCATCGCTTTCTTGTACATGCCCTTCACGTCACGCTCGAGCAGGACCTCCATTGGCGTGCGGACGTACACTTCCACGAAATCACCGATTTCAGCGCGCGCGTTGTCGCGCATGCGCTTGTAGGGCGAGATGAACGCCGAGAGGACCACGACGCCGTTCCGGGTGAGCAGCTTGGCCACGAACGTGACGCGCTCGATGTTCTTGTCGCGGTCTTCCTTCGAAAAGCCGAGGTCGCGAGTCAGGCTCCGACGGACGACGTCGCCGTCGAGGCGCTCGGCGTATATGTGGCGTTCCTGCAATAGTTCAAGGACACGAGTTGCGACGGTGGTCTTGCCAGATCCCGACAAACCGGTAAACCAGACGGTAACGCCTTTTGACATTTCGCTTATCCGAGGTTCGAGAGAGAGTGGGTGCGTGAATGTAACTGTTTATGCAGCATCAGGTTGACGAAGTCATGAGGGGCTGGCGCAATTTGTGCACCGGGCTCTGCCGCCAAGCTGCAACTTTGGCAACGAACCTGCATGAGTTATACAGGCTGCTGCCTGAACGAGTGTAAACGCAATACAGTTGCCGTAATGGTAGTGACGGCGTTTCCTGGGGGGTCGAGCCCCACAGGGGCAAGACGATGACGGGCCGTTAATCCGCAACATTCAAAGGAGAGCAAGCGCCGTGTATATCGGACCTGACGCGTTGATGCCGATCGCTTCCGTATTCGCCGCGGTGGCCGGTTTCGTAATGATGTTCTGGCGCCGGCTGGTGGGTGCCGTGAAGATGCTGTTCGCGAAGTTCCGTGGCGGGGAACCCCAGCAGAATTCCTGATCGGGAAGCTGCGTTGGCATCGGGGCCAGGCGTCAGGGCGGTGACCACCGCCTAACGCTTAACCGGCGCCGTGCCCGCCATCCAGGGGTGGCGGTATCGCTCTTGCCTTCCCGACGAGGACGTTAGGCGCGCCGGCTGGTGCCGCGCCGGAGCCTCGATGGTTGCCCGTTGCCGCCACGCATGTATCCCGACGACCATGAGAAACGCCCTGACGGACCTGGCCCACGATCCGTCCGTGCTCCGGTGCCGTGCCGGTGTTGCGAATAGTGCCTGACGCCTATTGTTCGTCCGACGTTCGGTCTGGCCGCGTCCAGGCGCCGTCCACGGAGGCAAGACACTGGTGACCGTCCAAGCGAAGGTATCCACGCACGGCACGGATCTCGGCACCTCCGCGAACGCAGGGCCCTTTGGCTCAGCGGCGACGGTAGTGGCGCCGGTGTCAGCCCTGGCGTATGTGGTGGTCACCAGCGTCACCGATCCGGTGTTCGTCGCCGACACACCCGATATGGCGGTCTCCGCGCTGGGCCGGATCATCGGCCAGTATTGCAACTATCTCGAGCCCGGACACCTGCTCTGGCGCCCAAGCGGTGCGGTCATGCTCGACGCTTTCAACACGGCGCAGGCGGGCCAACAGACGGATACGGTATTGCGGGCCAGCCAGGTCCAGCTTGGATGGTTAGCCTGGGTCGCGGGTTTGATCACGATTGTCGCTTGCGCGACGTGGTTGCAACGCAGGATCGGAAACATGGCGGCCACGTTCTTCGGCGTCGCCGTGGTGCTCCTGTCGAAGGCATTCATCAACTACGCGCAGGTTGGGGCGTCGTACATGCCGGCGCTGGCCCTGTTGATGGTGGCCGTACTGCTGCTGTCCGAGGAGGACGCCACACCGGTCAGATCAATCGCGGCCGGAGCTTGCCTGGGATTGTCGGTGCTCTACTGGGGGACGTTTGTGGTAGCACTCCCGGCGGCGCTGGCGGCACCGATGATCTTTGGGCGTAACGCCCGGGATGCCTTTCGGAACACCGTCTGGGCCGGGCTGGGGGGCGTTACGGTTGCCATCATTTCCGCTGTCTGGGTTGCGCGTTCGCTCGGCATGGACTCCGCATCGGACCTTGCTGCCTGGGCAGGAACGGCGGATCACGGGATAGCCACCGGCGGTTTGCCGCGCGCCGTGCTTGGTTTCGCGCGTTCCTACGTGGAGACCGGTGACTACGGCCGGATCGTCAAGCGATTCCTTCTCGCCGACCCCGCTGACCCGGTTCCGATGCGGGCACTGTTCGGGTTCCCGATGCTCGGCATTCTCGGCTTCTATGGCGGAATGCTGTTCATGCTGGTACTGGCATTCCGGCACCGGGATCGGAACCGCCTGCTGGCGTTTTTCGCCTGCAACGCGTTGGCTGTCGCCGCGTTCGCGATATTCTGGCAGGGCGGAGACCTCGAACGCTACCTTCCGCTGGTGCCGGGCGTCGCACTGCTGGCCGCCACGGCCTTTTCCGCGGGAACGCTGGCCTCGCGCCGTGTGCTGGTTCTGCTGGTCGTACTGATGGTCATCCCCAACGCACTCACGTTAGGCGTGCCGGCGGTGCGCGCCGAGCGGGACCGGCTCCGGTCCACGACGCGCGATTTCGAGACACCGGACCGGCCGATGCTGGTCTTTTCGCACTGGCAGGACGAGCGGGTCCAGTTCTACCGCAACTATCCGCCGGGGGCGGCGCCGCTGTCATACCGGCCGTACCACCTGCTGACGCCGGGGAACAACTCGGTCCTCGACTGGAAGCCACGGGCCGCGCGCCGCATCCTGAGCGCGTGGGACAACGGAACCAGTGTCTTCGTCTCGGAGCGCCTGGTTGCCGAGGAGCCGCGCCCCGGATGGGGCTGGGTCGAAGGTGATGACCTCCGCGTTCGATGGCGCGACCTGCACGACTTCTTCACCGCCTTCTCGTATGGCGGCGCCGCGCGCGGGGGCGTGGCGGGCGATGGCTTCCTGGCGCTTGCGCCAACGCCGGAGAACCGGTCCCTGCTCGAGCCGTATCGTGTCGCGGCCACGCCGGCCAGTCCCGGGCGTTGCAGCATGCCGGCCGTGATTCCGGCGATGGCGTCGGCCGGCAGCACGAGTGGTCGTTAGGTAATGTCCACGTCATCGGCATCCAGGGACAGGTGACAGGCGGCGTCCCGACGCTCGCACGCTGGGGTGCCGGGCTTACGTCGGCCCTGCTGCTCGTTGCGGCATTGACGCTGGCGCTGTTTCGTTCGCCGGCGGGTGAGCTGTCCGCCGCGGTCGCGCTGCCCCTGGCTGCCGCGGTCGCGACCGCAGTCGTCGCCGCGGGCGGATCGGTCGCGTCGGCGTGGCTGGCGCTCGCGATCCTCGGCGGGGGCGCCAGCCTGCAGCTCATCGACGCGCCTAACGGGGTTGCCTACCAGCACCTGAAGGTCGAAGCCGGCACGTCCGTGCGTACTGCGGCCATCGGCATTCTCCTTTTCCAGTTGGTAGTGGTGGCAACGTTCGGGCGCGCCCATGTGGTGGCGCTGGCGCGCTGGTGCCGCCGACACACGACGCCGCTGGTCATCGTGGCGCTGCTGGCGCTGCTGTTGCTGCCTGCCGCGGTCCCATCGGCCCGTCCGGCGGTTTACGCCACGGAGCTGCTCGTTTCCGCGTCCCTGCAACTGCTGTCGTTCCTGACGCTTGCGGCGGCCGTCGGTAGCGCTGACCGGGCGGTGTGGGAATCGGCGCAGCGTGGCCTGACGCGGCTGCTCGGTGCGGAGGATGCACCGGGTCCGCGACGCGTCGACCTCTGGGTCGTGTCTCTGGCCGGTGCGGTGGTGATCATCGCATCCACATTGTCCTGGTTCGCTTACGAAGCGCACCCGCACGTGCCTGACGAGGTGGTCTACCTGCTGCATGCGCGTTACCTGGCGGAGGGCATGTTGACCATGCCGCTACCGCCGGTGCCGGCGGCATTCAACCTCGACCTGATGCATTACGAGGCGACGCGGTGGTTTTCCCCTGTACCACCGGGGTGGCCGATGGTACTGGCAATCGGTGTCCGGGCGGGTGTGCCGTGGCTCGTGAACCCGGTGCTGGGGGGGGCAGCCGTCGTCCTCACCTACCTTGTGCTCGGGCGAATTGCGTCGCGGCGCGAAGCCCGCCTGACGACGCTGGTGCTGGCGTCGTCGCCGTGGTTCCTCCTGATGTCGATGAACCTCATGACGCACACCGCCACGCTCGTCTTTGCACTGGCCGGGGCGTTGGGAGTGGCCGTGGCGCGGGAACGCGGTTCATGGATTGCGCCGCTGCTGGGCGGCCTGGGTGTTGGAATGACCGCGCTCGTTCGACCGCTCGAGGGTCTGGTCACCGCGCTCTGTCTCGGCTTCTGGTCGCTGGGCGCGCGTGGTCGCCGGTTCCGGCTGGCGCCGAGCGTGGCGCTGGTGGTGGGTACGATGGCGACCGGATTGCTCGACCGTCCGTATAACAAGGTGCTCACGGGCTCGTCGAGCGAGTTCCCGATCATGGCCTACATCAACAAGTACTACGTGCCGGGATCCAACGACCTGGGATTCGGTCCGAACCGCGGACTGGGCTGGGGCGGACTCGATCCGTTTCCCGGCCACGGGCCGGCGGACGTGGTCGTGAACGCCGCGCTCAACACCGCCCAGTGGAACGTCGAGCTCCTTGGCTGGCCGGTCGGCGCGGTTGCGATCGTCGGTATCGTATGGACGTTAGGCGCCGGCTACCGCAAGCGCAGCGACTGGTGGTTCCTGGCGGTCGTGGTGGCGGTGATTGGCGCGCACACGTTCTACTGGTTCAGCGGCGGACCCGATTTCGGTGCGCGATACTGGTACCTCATCATCGTTCCCTGCTGCGCCCTGGCGGCGCGCGGGCTCACGGTGCTTGACGAAATGCCGGGCGCGGAGCGCACGGGACGGGCGGCGGCGCGGAGCGTTGCCGTGGTACTGATGGGGGCGACGCTCCTGATCTATGTCCCGTGGCGCGCCGTGGGAAAGTACCGGCACTATCGCGGCATGCGATCCGACGTCAGGCAACTGGCGCGAGAACACGATTTCGGACGGAGCCTGGTGCTCGTGCGTGGCGCGATCCATCCCGACTATGCCTCGGCCGCGACCTACAATCCTGTCGACCTGCACGCGGACGCACCGATTTACGCCTGGGATGCGTCTCCATCGATACGGGGAGAATTGCTGCAGGCGTATCCCGATCGAACGGTCTGGATCCTCGACGGGCCATCACTGACAAAGGATGGATTTCGCGTCGTGGCTGGGCCGCTCACGCCTGACGAGGCGCGGGCGTCGTCCATCCCGCCTCACGCGATCGGGCCCGTCTACGATCCGGTGTCGCCGCCTCCACCCCGGACCGGTCCATGACCGACCGGCTGCGCGAGTACGGCGGCGCTCGCGCGCTCGTCCTCGGCGCATCCGGCTTCATCGGGCGATGGGTCGCGCGGACGCTATCCGAACTCGGTGCTGTCGTCACATCGGCGGTCAGGAATCCTGGCGCCTTTGATCCCGTGGCGGCCGCGTGGGAAATCGACGGCGACGTCGTCGGCTTCGACGCGCTCGATCGCGACGACATCAGGCAGGTGATCCGCACGACGCGCCCCGACATCGTGTTCAACGTGGTTGGGTACGGAGTCGACCGCGGCGAAACAGATGCCGGCGCCATGGAACGCATCAACCGCGATCTCGTCAGGCACATGGTGGAGGGGCTGGCCGGGACGAAGGCAACCGGCGGGTGGGCGGGCCGCCGGCTCGTTCACGTCGGTTCCGCGCTCGAATACGGCCTTGTGCAAGGCGTCGTGCGCGAGGATACGACCCCACGGCCGCACACGGACTACGGGCGCACCAAGCTGGCAGGCACGATCACTCTCGCGGAAAAGGCGATGAGCGAGAACCTCGAGTCGGTGGTGGCCAGAGCCTTCACCGTATTCGGGCCGGGTGAACACCCGGGGCGTTTGCTACCGGCGATTCGCGAGGCGGCGGCCACCGGGTCGACCGTGCGTCTTTCTGCAGGTACGCAACGGCGGGACTTTGGTTATGTCGAGGACGTTGCCGAAGGGTTGCTGAGGCTCGGTCTCTCGTCAGGCGCACCGGGTCAGGTGGTCAACCTCGCCACGGGCCGCCTGTCTTCCGTGCGGGAGTTCGCCGAAACAGCGGCCCATGTCTTGGGGCTGAGTCCCGACCGGCTCGAGTTCGGTACGGAGCCTGTCCGCGCGGATGAAATGCAGATCAGCGGCGTCGAAGTTGCCCGGCTCCGCGACCTGACCGGTTTCAGCCTCCCTTCGGACCTTGACGCGCTGCTCCGTCGGGCCACTTCCTTCGAGACCCGGTTGGCCCGGATTTCGCGATAGAATACCGGATGGGTTGGCCGTATTCAGGTGGCGCAAGTTGCTACCCTTCTTAGGTTTGGTCGTCCTGTAAAGACGGACCAGCGCCTTACGCGAGAGCGCATTGAGCACTCAAATGGCTGCAACATCTGCGGGGTTGTCACGGGGCAGTTCAGGCGGGGGTTCGCCACGACTGTCCCTCGTGATGCCCTGCTATAACGAGGAAGCCATCGTTGCCCAGACGGTGCGCCGGCTGATCCAGGCGTTCGAGCGCGCCGAAGTCCCGATCGAAATCGTCACCGTCGACAACGGGTCGCGGGACAATACGCTGGCCATCCTTCAGGAGCTCGCGGAAAAGTATCCGGGGATCGTGGTGGTTCGCGTCCAGGAGAACATCGGCTACGGTAACGGAGTCCTGCGCGGTCTTCCGGAGTGTTCGGCGCCATGGGTGGGCATCATTCCGGCCGACGGACAGGTGGATGCCGAAGACACCGTGCGCCTGTACGAAGACGCCGTCGCGACCGGGGAGGTCGTGCTCGCCAAGGCCCGCCGCCGGTTCCGCATGGACGGACTTCAGCGAAAGTTCGTCTCCATCGGCTACAACGTGTTTTTTCGTTTGCTGTGGCCGCGGATCGAGTCGCTGGACATCAACGGGCTTCCCAAAATCATGCCGCGCGAGGTCATCGAGCGGCTGGAGCTGAGCAGCCGGCAGTGGCTGCTCGACCCCGAGATCATGATCCGTGCCCACTTGTTAGGCGTACGGGTGCTCGAGTACAACGTGTTCGCCCGGATGCGGGGCAGCGGCGTGTCGCACGTGAAGCCGTC
>CAMPKM010000012.1 GCA_946887155.1 uncultured Gemmatimonadota bacterium | reverse complement strand
ACCTGGATGTTCCGGCCGAGGCCGAGTTCGTGATCGAGGGGGAGATCGATCCGGCGGAGCCGCTGGTTACGGAAGGACCCTTCGGCGACCACACCGGCTTCTATTCCGAGGCCGACCTCTATCCGCGGGTGCAGATCCGCGCGATCACCATGCGCCGCACGCCGGTGTACGCCACGACCATCGTCGGACGCCCGCCGATGGAGGACTTCTACCTTGGCCACGCCACCGAGCGCATTTTCCTGCCGTTGCTCCGCCTGACCGTGCCGGAGATCGTCGACTACCACATGCCCGCCGAAGGGATTTTTCACAACCTCGTGTTCGTCTCGATCGACAAGCAGTATCCCGGTCAGGCCTACAAGGTCATGAACGCGATGTGGGGGGCGGGGCTGATGTCGCTGGCGAAGGTGCTCGTCGTGGTGGACAAGGACGTGAACGTGCGCAATCCGCAGGAAGCATGGTGGATCGCGCTCAACAACATCGATCCCGAACGCGATACACGTTTCTCGATGGGCCCGATCGATGTCCTCGACCACTCGAGTCGCGCGTTCACCTACGGTTCGAAGATGGGAATCGACGCGACGCGGAAGTGGAAGGAGGAAGGGTTCACCCGTGACTGGCCACGCCTGATCGAGATGGATGCCGCGACGAAGCAGAGAGTCGACGCCATGTGGACGAAACTCGGGTTGGGCGCATGACCGCACCGCCGGCGGGTCGCGACGGGCAGGTCATGGTCGGCGAGTCGTTGCTCGTCCGCTACCTGAACTTCGTGAAGGTGCCCCACACCGTCTTTGCGCTCCCGTTTGCGCTGGTGGGGGCGACGCTGGCCAGCTATGGCGCACCGGTCACCTGGTCCGCGTTAGGCTGGATCGTGCTGGCGTTCACGGCGGTGCGGTTTGCGGCGATGGGATTCAACCGGATCGTCGACCGGGACATCGACGCCCGGAATCCGCGCACCGCCAACCGCGAGCTGCCGCGTGGCGCGCTCACGCTCCGGCAGGCGACGGCGGCGGTCGTGGTGATGTCGCTGGTGTTCGTCGTCTCCGCCTGGCAGCTCAATCCGCTCTGCGGCTGGCTGTCGCCGGTGGCGCTGGCGTGGGTGCTGTTCTACAGCTACACCAAGCGCTTCACCCGCTGGTCGCACCTGGTGCTCGGGGCGAGCCTGTCGATTGCGCCGGTCGGCGGGTACCTCGCGATCGCCGGCCGGTGGAGCGATCCGGCGTGGATGCTGCTGGTCCTCGCCGCGGCGGTCGCGAGCTGGGTGGCCGGTTTCGACATCCTGTACGCGCTCCAGGACCAGTCCTTCGACCGGGCGCAGGGTTTGCATTCTGTGCCGGCGGCGTTAGGCGAGGAACGCGCGGTGCAGATCAGCCGGGGGTTGCACGCGGTGACCGTGGTGTCGCTGGTTGGCGTGGGCGTGGCGACGCATGCCGGGTGGCTGTACACCCTGGGTGTCGTGGTGGCGGCGGCGTTGCTGCTCTACGAGCACTCGCTGGTGAAGCCCCACGACCTGCGCCGGCTCGACGCCGCCTTCTTCGCGATGAACGGCATTATCTCGATCGCCTTTTTCGTTTTTGTCCTCATCGAACGCCTGCTCCGCCCCGGCGGGGGACCTGGATGACCAACGACTCCCCTTTCCCGATTCCCGATTCCCGGTGACAGCGGACCTGCCGCTCGTCATCGCGATTACCGGTGCATCGGGTGCACCGTATGCCGTGCGCTTGCTGCAGGTGCTGGCGGCCGCGACACAGCCGACGTGGCTGATCGTGTCCGATCACGGGTACCGGCTCCTCGACACCGAGTCGGGGATCGGTTCACTCGATGCGCTCCGTGAGCGGACCGGCGCGGCCGCCTGGGACAAGGTCGTCCGTGTCTTCGACGATCGCGACCGCGGCGCACTGCCCGCGTCCGGTTCCGTCCCGACCAGGGGCATGGTGATCGTCCCCTGCTCGATGGGGACCGTGGCCGCGATTGCTGCCGGTACCTCGCGTTCGCTCGTGGAGCGCGCGGCCGACGTGGTGCTCAAGGAGCGTCGCAAGCTGGTCGTGGTCCCGCGCGAAACGCCGTACAGCGACATCCACCTCGAGAACATGCTCCGCCTGACGAGAGCCGGCGCCGTGGTGATGCCGGCGTCTCCGGGGTTCTATCATCGACCGCAGCGGATCGAGGACCTCGTGGACTTCGTCGTCGGCCGAATTATGGACCACGTGGGCGTCACGCACGAAATGCCACGGTGGGACGGCGGACATCGGTCCTGACCAGATCCTTCTCCCGTCTCCCGTCCCCCGTTGACCCGCGTCGGTCTCATTTCCGATACGCACGGCCTGCTCAGGCCCGACGTGCACGACGCGCTGAAAGGCGTCGACCTGATCCTGCACGCCGGCGATGTCGGCGGCGACGAGATCCTCGATGAGCTCGCGATCATCGCGCCAGTGCAGGCCGTCGCCGGCAACACCGATGAACTGGGAAACCCGCGCCTGAAGTCCAAGCTCGACCTCACGATCGACGGCGTCACCATCCACGTCAGCCATGGTCATGAACTCGGCGCGCCGAAGCCCGCGAAGCTGCTGGCTCGTTATGCGGCGGACGTCATCGTGTACGGCCACACGCACGTCCAGCTGATCACGAAAGCCGACGGCCGGCTGGTCGTGAATCCCGGCGCCGCCGGTCCCGCGCGATTCGACCTCGTGCCCAGCGTCGCGATTCTCACCATCGAAGCGGGGAAGGCGGATGTGAGACTCGTGCCGATCGGATGACCGCGTTATCGGGTTCCTCGCCCGTCTCACGCCTCACGTCCACGATCGCTGACGAATGGCTCTGGGGCTGGGACCCAACACCCGGGATCGTCTCCGTCTGGGCCGACGGCAGCGGTCGCGCCACCATCTGGCGACGACTGCCCGATGAAGGCCGACTGGTTCGCGAACGAGAACGATTCCGGCCCTGGGTCCTGCTCGACACCCTCGAGGACCTGCGCCACCTCGGCGCACGCCTGACGACAGAAGGCAATCCGGACGGAACGGTCTGGTACCGTGAGCTGCCGGGTGCCGGCGCGCTGCGATTCCTGCTCAGTGCCGTCGATGCACGCACGCTCAAGTCGGCCATCCTCACCGGGGCATCGACCCGGTTGGGCCGCCGCGTTTCAAACCTCCGCGACCTCGGACAGGACGCGATCCTCACCCTGCCGCCGGAGGAACAGTACCTCGTCTCGTCAGGCAGGACGTACTTCGGGGGCCTCGCGTTCGACGACCTTCGTCGACTGCAGTTCGACCTGGAGACACAAGGGCTGAATCCGTCGCAACACCGGATTTTCATGGTATCCATCCGTGATCCATCCGGCCGCGTGGACGTGCTCGAAGTCAATGGTGATTCCGATGCCGAAGAGGCGGACTTGATCCGCCGCCTGTGCCGCGTCATTCGGGAAGCGGATCCCGATGTCATCGAGAACCACAACCTGCACGGCTTCGATCTCCCGTTCCTGAACAGGCGCGCCCAGATCCTCCGCGTGCCGCTCGACCTCGGTCGCATCGGGGCGCCGGGTTTTCGCGAACGCGCGGCGAGCCGCGGCATGACCCCGGAAACGGAATCGGCGCGCCGTGTCAGGCTCGTGATCCCGGGCCGGGAGCTCATCGACACGCTGGACGCGGTCTGGCGTTACGACTTTTCGACGCGCGAACTGCCGGGGCATGGACTCAAGGCCGTCGCCAGGCACTTCGGCATCGCCGCTCCCGATCGCGAGCTCATTCGCGGGGACCTCGTCTACCCGACGTTCCTCGAGGATCCGGAACGCGTCCGTCGTTATGCATCGTCGGATGTCGTCGAGGTGGCCGGACTCGCGCGCTTGCTCGGCGGCGCGGCCTTCGCGCTCGCGCGCATGGCGCCGCGGCGATACGAACGCCTGGCCGACGCCGGCGCCGCGACCGGCGTCATCGACCCCTTGCTCGTTCGCGCGTACCTGCGTTCCGGCGCTGCATTGCCGGCGCATAACGCGAGTCGCCAGGCGCCCCACACCGGCGCCGCCCTGTACCTGTTTGCGGCGGGTGTGGCCCGGCGTGTGGTGAAAGCCGACGTCGCCAGCCTGTATCCGTCGCTCATGCGCGCGTTCCGGATCGGTCCATCGCGCGACTACCTGGGCGCGATGCTCTCCATGGTGGATCGCCTCGTCGAGCAGCGCCTGGAAGCCAAGGCGCGCGCGAAGGCTGCCGAGCCGGGAAGCGCCGAGCGATTCATCCACGAGGGAACGTCGGCGGCGATGAAGCTCGTCGTGAACTCGGCGTATGGATACCTCGCGGCCGGCGGCGGGCTCACGCGGTTCGCCGATGTCGACGCCGCCAACGAAGTCACCCGGCGCGGGCGCGAGATGCTCACGTTCATCAGCCGCGAGCTCGCGGCGCGTGGCGTTACGCTGCTCGAGGGCGACACGGACGGCGTCTATTTCGCCGTGCCTGACGACTGGTCGGAAGCCGACGAGCGTCGCGTGGTCGCCGAGGTGGCGGCGCTCCTTCCCGAACTCGTCCAGCTGGAGTTCGAGGGTCGATACCGTGCCATGTTGTCGCACGAGCCAAAGAACTACGTGCTGCTCACGTACGATGGAACGTTATTGCTCAAGGGTGTCGCCTTCCGTTCGAGCCGCGCCGAGCCGTATGGGCAGCAGTTCCTGAAGCGTTCGCTGGGCTGCCTGTTGATCGGTGACACCGCAGGCGTTCGAGAGGCATTTGTGGCGACCGTGGAAGCCCTCCGACGGAGGGAGATCGTTACGCACGACGTCTCGTCCCGCGTGCGGTTGACGAAGAGTCCGGAGCGTTACGCGGCACTGCGGGAGCATCGTCGGGAGGCGATGTACGAGGCGATGCTGGCCCGGGGCGAGAGCTCGTGGCGAAAAGGAGACCGGGTGCGCGTGTACCGGTCGCGGAGCGGCTGGCGTTTGTCGGTGCCGGACGACGACCCGCGCGATTATGACGTCGACCACTACGTCCGTGCGCTCCGCGTGAACTATGCGTCTCGGCTCGCCAGGGGACTGCGGCCGGATGACTTCGTTGCCGTCGTCGCCGACCCGGAGCAGCCGTCACTGTTTCCGTCTGACTTCACCTTGATGCACCCGATCCTCACCCACCTGACATCGGGGTCAGGCCCCGATTTCCGGCACAACTCTCGGTCCATTTCGAGTGTCGAAGCACCATGACTCTCGACGCCCTGAAGCAGGATATTCGGTACGCCCTCCGTGGACTGCGCGCCAAGCCTGGATTCGCGGCCGCGGTCGTGGTCACGCTCGCCCTTGGTATCGGCGCCAATGCGGCGATGTTCGGCATCGTCGACCGGCTTCTCTTCCGGCCGCCGCCGCTTCTCAAGGATCCGGCAACCGCGCATCGCGTCTATCTGTATCGCTTCTTCCGCGACTCGGAACGTCCGGGCGGCGTCAGCCAATATGCGCGCTACGTCGATCTCGACACGATGACGCATTCCTTCTCCCAGACGGCGGCACACACCAGCCGGCAAATGGCTGTCGGCGTGGGAGACGCCGCCCGGGAAATGCAGATCGGCGTGGTCAGCGCATCGTTCTTCGGATTCTTCGACGCGCCGACGGTTCTGGGCCGGTATTTCTCCGAGGGAGAAAACCAGGTGCCGTCTGGCGAACCGGTGACGGTGCTGAGCTATGCAGCGTGGCAGACGATGTTCGGCGGCAGCGAGCAGGTACTCGACTCGATCGTCCAGATCGGTTCGGTGAAGTATTCGATCGTTGGTGTTGCGCCCCCCGGGTTCGTCGGCCTGTGGCCGGACCGGCCACCGGTCGCGTTCATCCCGATCACCAGCTATGCCGGCCAGCAGAACTTCACGCCTCAGGGCCGGTCATGGTGGCAGACGTACAGCTGGGGGTGGATGGACATGATCGTGAGGCGCAAGCCTGGCGTGTCGATCACCGCGGCGAATACGGACATCTCGAATGCGTTCGTGAAGAGTTACCAGAACCAGCTTGTCGAGCAGCCGCGTGTCACGCCGATCGCGATCGCGAAGCCGCGGGGTATCATCGCGTCGATCCTGCCGTCGCGGGGACCGAACGCGTCGGCGACGTCCAAGGTGGCCACCTGGGTCGCCGGGATGTCGGTGGTGGTGCTGCTGATCGCCTGCGCGAACGTGGCCAACCTGCTTCTCGCCCGCGCGTTGCGCCGCAAGCGCGAGATCGCGATGCGCCTCGCGTTAGGCGTCACCCGAGGCCGGCTCCTGTCGCAACTGCTCACGGAAAGTGTCCTCCTCGCGGTACTGGGTGGGGTCCTGGGCATGCTGATCGCGAACTGGGGCGGGGCGGCCCTCCGCGCCGGCCTCCTGCCGCAGAGCGAAGCGCCCGGCGGCTTGCAGGATTGGCGCACGATCCTGTACGCGGCACTGGCCGCGATCGTCGTGGGACTGCTCACCGGACTCGCTCCGATCCTGCAGGCGAGTCGCGCCGACCTCACGGCTGACCTGAAGGCGGGGACCCGCGAAGGCACGTACGGGCGCTCGCGGATGCGGGTCGGCCTGCTGGTGGTTCAGGGCGCGCTGTCGGTAATCCTGCTCGTTGGTGCCGGCCTCTTCGTCCGCAGCCTCAGCAACGTCCGCCACATCAGGCTCGGCTACGACGTCGATCCCATCATGATGGTTTCGACGCAGATGCGCGGCATGGAACTCGATTCCGCCGCAACCGTCGCGCTGAAGACCCGATTGCTCGAGGCAGCGAAGTCGATTCCCGTCGTCGAGAACGCGAGCCGGCAGATCGGCGTTCCGTTCTGGAACTCGTGGAGCATGGGTCTCTACGTCGAGGGGATCGATACGGTCAGCCGCATGGGAAATTTCATGCTGAGCGCCGTGTCGCCGAGTTACTTCGAGACGTTCGGGACGCGCCTGCTGCGCGGTCGCGGTATCGAGTCGTCGGATCTCGGCGGCGGCCCGAGGATCATGGTCATTAGCCAGAAAATGGGCGAAGTCCTGTGGCCGGGGCGCGACCCGATTGGCCGGTGCGTCCGCGTCAGCGCCGACACGATGCCGTGCACGACGGTGGTCGGCATCGCGGAAGACATCAAGGCAGGGAGCCTCAAGCCCGATTCGAACTTCTATTACTACATGCCGGCGACGCAATTCAATCCGCAAGCCGGCGGATTGTTCGTCAGGGTGAGGAACGGCACGGCGAAGCAGCACCTCGAAACGGTGCGGAAGCGGTTGCAGGAAGAGATGCCGGGCGCCTCATACGTGAAGCTCACCCCGTTCAGCGAAGTGATGGGCCAGCAGACGGAGTCCTGGAAGCTTGGCGCCACGATGTTCGTTGCCTTCGGCGTGCTGGCACTCGTGCTGGCGGCGGTCGGCCTGTACAGCGTGATCGCGTACAACGTCACCCAGCGCCAGCACGAGCTGGGCGTGCGCGTCGCGTTAGGCGCGAGTGGGCCGGACGTGGTGCGCCTGGTGGTGAGCGACGGCCTCAAGGTCGTGGGTGCGGGCGTGGCCGGCGGGCTGCTGATTGCGTTCTGGGCCGGCCGGTTCGTCGAGCCGTTGCTGTTCAGTGTCTCACCGAAGGATCCGTCGGTGTTCACCCTGGTGGCAGCGGCGCTGATCGCCGTCGCGATCGCGGCCAGCTGGATCCCGGCGCGACGGGCATCGCGCGTCGACCCGAACGTCGTCCTCCGGTCCGATTGAAAGACGATAAAGACGGTCGGGCCTGGAACGCGGATGAATCGGAAATGCGCAGGTTTACACCGGTTTGAGCGCAACTGAGGGCCATTCAGACAACCGGTGAAGCCACGAGCGATGGCTGATGGCCCTCAGTTGCGCTCAATCGGCGTCAATCAGCGGTTTCCGGGTCATCCGTGTTCAAAGCCCTACCCGTGTTGATCGCCTTTACACCAACGGCGAAGATCGCTGTAACTCCGAGGGGTGCGCCTTGAACCAGGAAGCGATGACGAGTAGCTCGTCGACCTCGTGTTGAGGAATGCTCCGGGCGCCGGTATGGGGAGTGTCGGCTACGACCCGACGAACGAGTTCCTTCAGCGCTGATCGGTCTGCATCAGACTTCGGAGCCGGCACCTCCACGCGGACGATCCCACGCCGAATCACATACACGCGGTCCTCACCTTCAACGCCGTCCACCTGATAGGCGAACGTCAGCGATTCTGCGGCAAATCGCATCTTCTCGAACTGGTCACGCAATCCCTCGAGTCGCTGGCACTTGTCGCGCAGGGCGCCGGCGCGCTCGAACTCGAGCCGCTCGCTCGCCAGCTGCATCTGCTCGGCGAGGAGCTCGATGGGTCCGTCGTTGGCGCCGTCGAGAAACGCCCGTGCCTGCACAACGCGCTCTCGATAGGCGGCGGAGGTGGGCGCGGCCACGCAGGGACCGAGGCACTTGCCGATCTCGAACCGGATGCATCCCGGCGTACGCGGCGGGAGGGTGAAAATCTCCTGCTGGTCCGCGTACCGCATGCGCCGGTCGTGCGTGCAATCGCGGAGGCCTAACGAGTCACTCAGTTCCCGGAGCGCCTCGCGCAGCCATTGCGCCCCGGTGAACGGACCGTAGACAACGGACTCGCCCTTCATGCCCGTGCTGCGCAACACCACCAGGCGCGGCGCCGGCTCGCGCGTAATCGCGACGAAGGCATAGTTCCGCGCGTCGCGCTTCATCGCATGGTTGAAGCGGGGGCGCAGCCGCTTGATCTGCCGCAACTCCTCCAGCAGCGCGGCGAACTCGCTCGGCACGTACGACCACTCGATGTGCGCCGCCTCGCGGACGATGCGGGCGCCCTTCTCGTCGGGAAAGACGGCCCGGAAATAACTGAGGAGCCGGGTGCGCACGCGCTTGCTCTTGCCGACGTATACGACCTCGCCGCCCTCCGACACCATGCGATAGACGCCAGGCCGGTCCTCGGCCTGGCGCCTGACGAGACCGCGCAAGTCCTTGAGCCGCGCTTCGGCGGGATCGGCGGCGACCGGCATCAGGACTGGCAGCGGTGGCAGAACACCGTGGCGCGGCCGTCGATCGCGTGGGTCATCGTCAGGCGCGTTCCGCAGCGGCGGCAAGGCTCGCCGCCGCGGCCGTAGGCCTGCAACTGATCGACGAATCCGCCGCGTTCACCTCTGGCGTCGCGATAGTCGCGGAAGGTGGTTCCGCGGGCGCGGATCGACCGCTGCAGCACATCCACCAGCTCGTCGCGCAGCCGCGCGGCCTCGGCGTCGGTGATTGAATGCCCCGGGCGCGACGGGTCGATGCCCGCCGCCCACAACGCCTCGTTCGCATAGATGTTGCCCACGCCAGCTACACGCCGCTGATCCATCAGGATCTTCTTCACCTGCTGATGCGATGACCGAAGAGACGCCGACAATACAATTCCCGTGAACGCCGGGTCAAGCGGCTCTTTTCCCAGCCGATGGTCGAACTCGTCAAAGCCCCTGGCGTCGAGCAGCGTCACTGTGCCCAGGCGCCTGACGTCTCGATAGGCAAGGGTACCGCCGTCGCTCAGTCGAAACCGGATCGCGTCGTACCGATCGTCAGGCGCGCCGGCGTCCCGGATCAACAACCCGCCTGTGAACCGGGGCACCACCACCAGAAAAACGGGGTCAGACGCCATTTCCGGAAACGGCGTCTGACCCCGTTTCCGGGAAATGGCGTCTGACCCCGTTTCCAGGATGACGGCTTTGGCGCGGCGCCAGACGCGGTCGAAGGAGCGACCGCGCAGCCGCCGGCCCAGCGAGCGAGATGACACACCGCGCAGCACATCCGCGTGAGGCGATTCCACGCCGGCGATCGTCCGTCCCACCAGGCTGGCGTGCAGGTCGCGCGCCAGCGTTTCCGTTTCAGGCAACTCCGGCACGACGACTCCGCTCCCGCCAACCGATGTCGCTCCGGAACTGTCGGCCCGCGAATGCCACGCGCTCGGCCCCGACACGGCTCCGCTCCTGCGCTTCGCTGAACGAGGGAGCGACACCCGTCACGGCGAACACGCGACCACCGGCTGTTTCCAGGACGTCCCCGTTCGTCCGCGTCCCCGCGTGAAAAACAATCACGTCGTCAGGCACACCCGAAAGGTCAATCGCATCCCCAGTGCGCGGAGAATCCGGGTAACCGTCGGCGGCGACCACCGTTGTCACAGCCGCATCGGGAGAAAAACGCACCTCTCGAACGTCCGACAGGCCGTCATCAACTGTGCACGCGTGCAGCAACGGCAGCAGCGGCTCCGCCAGCAACGGCAGCACGACCTGCGTCTCGGGATCACCGAACCGGCAATTGAACTCGACCACCTTCGGCCCATCGGTCGTCAGCATCAATCCGCAATACAGGACCCCGCGAAACGGCACGCCCACGTCACGCATCGCGCCTAACGTAGGTTGCACGATCGTCGCCTGCACGCGCTCCACGAGCTCAGGCGTGGCCAGGCTGACCGGCGCGTACGCTCCCATGCCACCGGTGTTTGGCCCCGTGTCGCCATCGAGCAACCGCTTGTGGTCCTGTGCGGCCAGCATCGCGCGTGAGTTCTCGCCATCGGTGAGGAAGAAGATCGACAGCTCTTCACCCTCCATGAACTCCTCGACGAGCACCTCGTCGCCGCTGCTGCCGAAGCGGTGGGCGGTGAGCATGTCGTCGATGGCGCGATCGGCCGCTTCGACCGAATCGCAGACGATCACACCCTTGCCGGACGCCAGGCCGGACGCCTTGATGACGACCGGTGCGCCACTCGCCCTGACGGCTTCCTTCGCCGAGTCGACGCTGGTGTGCCACGTGGCCCGCGCCGTGGGAACGTGCGCGCGAGTCATGATCTCCGTGGCGAATCGCTTCGACGATTCCAGATGTGCCGCGGCACCGGTTGGTCCAAAGGCGGCAAAGCCACGCGAGGTGAGCCGATCGACCAATCCGGCAGCCAGCGGTGCCTCCGGCCCAACAATCGTGAAATCGAATCGCTCCCACAGGGCCAGCGTAACCAAGCCATCCAGATCCGACGCCGGGATCGGATGGCACGTGGCCAGCTCGGCGATCCCGGGGTTTCCCGGCGCGCAATGCAGGTCGATCGATGGGTCGTCGTGCTTCAGCTTCCAGGCGATCGCGTGTTCGCGACCGCCCCCGCCGACAATCAGGACCTTTACTTCGGCTCCTCGCTCGATGTCCGGAACGCTCCCTCGAATGCGTCGCGCGCGCGACCGAGCACACCGGAAATGGTCGCCATCGCGTCCTTGGCCTGGTCACCATAATAGCCCGCGGCGTCCTCGAGGTCAGCAGACAACGGCGGCGAGGACGCATCGTCCCGCCGGCGATAGTCGCCGTCGATGATCTTTCCATACTCGCCGCTGTCGATCCAGCGTTGCAGTTCCGCGGCGCGGACCGTTCCGAACGGATGCGTGCGGAAGGCGGTGTTGATCACCTGCCAGACGCGGTCGGCGACGTTCCCCTGGGTCTCGTATTGGCGCGCCTGGATCTGGAATTCCTCGACACTGATCGTGTCTTCGTAGCGGCGACCGCCCGCCATCTTGAGGAACGTGCTCATCGACGTCATCGGATCCTGCGTCGTCAGCAACCCGGCGCGGTCGGCGGAAAGCTCCGCCTTGCGATACCACTCCATCAGCGCGAGCTGGAACGGCAGGATAGCGACCCCGGCCAGGAACGGAAGATTCTGGAAGCCGATCGTCATCAGGATGATGGCGATCGTGGTGTAGGTCGTGTGGCCGCTCATGATATGGCCAAGCTCGTGGCCAAGGATTTCGCGCTGCTCCTCCTCGTCCAGCAGCTCGAGGAGCGCCGAGTTCATGACGATGAACGGCTTGTCGAAACCAACGGCGGCTGCGTTGGCGAGCGGAGTCTGCGTGACGTACAACTCCGGCACCTCGGGCCAGTCCATCGTATCGAGCACCTGCTGGTAGATCGCCCAGAGCCTCGGCCTCTGGTTAGGCCCGATCTTCACGGCGTTGGCCAGGAAGAGTTGCCGGATCCCGACTTCGCCGAAGAACGACGCGATCTTGCGGACCACCACATCGAACCCCGGAATCGACCGGAGGGTGTTCAGTGCCGCGCGATCAGCGGGATGTTCCCAGGCGGTCGACGCGATCTGAAACAGCTTTTTGCGCTCAGCCATGGCAGGATGGACGGGGGACGTGAGACGGGAGACCTGAGTGAAACCTGATCCTGACTACGGAGAAAAACAGGTTTCGGTGTCGGCCGGCTCAAATCCCCTTGAAGGCGGTTTCCAGGTCCGTAAGGAGGTCATTGGCGTCCTCCACCCCAACCGAAAACCGGACCAGGCCATCTCCAATCCCGATTTTCGCCCGCTTCTCAGCCGGCACCGAGGCGTGGGTCATCGTCGCGGGGTGACAGACGAGGCTTTCCACGCCGCCCAGGGACTCGGCCAAGGTGAAGACTTTGAGCCGGGTCACGATCTGGTCGGACTTCTCGCGGGTCCCGACGTCGACCGATACCATGCCGCCGAAGCCCGTCATCTGTCGGCAAGCCAGTTCATGCTGGGGGTGGGTTCGAAGACCGGGATAGAAGACGCGTTCCGCGCCCAGGCGTTCGGACAGCCAGTTCGCCACCTTGCGACCGTTGCTATCGTGCGCCGCCATACGGAGATGCAGGGTCTTTGTCCCACGGAGTACCAGCCAGGCATCCATCGGCCCCGGCACGGCACCTGCAGCATTCAGGATGAACTGCAGTCGGTCAGCGAGCTGGTCGTCACGGACGACGACGATCCCACCAACCATGTCGCTATGGCCGTTCAGGTACTTCGTGCTCGAGTGGTAAACGATGTCGGCACCATGTTCGAACGGACGCTGAAATACCGGCGTCGCGAACGTGTTATCCACGATGAGCAGCGCGCCCCCTCGATGCGCCACGTCCGCGGCCGCGCCAAGATCGGTCAGGCGCATGAGCGGGTTCGTCGGGGTCTCGATGATGACCGCGCGCGTGGCCGGCGTCATGGCGTCGGCGATCTGCTGTGGGTCCCTGGCATCCACGTAGCTGAACGTGAAGCCGAAGTTGACGAGGATGCGATCGAACAGCCTTGGCGTCCCGCCATACATGTTTTCAGCGCAGACAAAATGATCGCCCGCCTTGAACAGCTTCATGGTCGAATCGAGCGCGCCCATGCCGCTGCCAAAAGCGAACCCATGCGTTCCGCCTTCCAGGGACGCAACATTACGTTCCAGAGCTTCCCGCGTGGGATTTTTCCCGCGCGCATATTCGTATCCCCGGTTCCGCCCGATGCCCTCCTGCGCGTAGGTGGAGGTCTGGTACAGGGGCGTCATGATTGCCCCAGTGGTCGGGTCCGGGCGTTGGCCGGCGTGAACGGCTCGGGTGCCGAGTCCGTAAGGAGCGTCGTCGTCAAGGATGCGGGACATTTCATTGGGGAATGAGGGCAGTCGCAAGATAAACTGGCCGAAACCGGCGCCGATACGTCGTGCGTCGACGGCCCAGGAGGAACAAGCGTGGCATTGAGGTCAGGAGGAATGGACTCGGACGTTGATCTCGCAGCGCTGGTGGGGCAGGATCCGCCACGGTGCCTGGTGGTGGACGACGAGCCGCACCTCCGGAAGCTGCTGTCCCGGCTGATGCGGGAAGAAGGCTTCGCTTGCGAAGTCGCCGAGAACGGCCGGGTCGCCCAGGAAGCACTCGAGCGCGAGCCAGCGACACTCGTTCTCACCGACCTCCACATGCCGGAAATGGACGGAATCGCACTCCTCCGGCATGTGCGGGCCGCCCATCCCGACACCGTCGTCATCCTCATCACGGCCGTGTCTGATGTCGAAACGGCGGTTGCCTGTCTCGCCGAGGGCGCGATGGACTACGTGCCGAAACCATTTCACCCGGACGAGGTGCGGGCGCGTGTCCGTCAGGCACTCGAGAAGCGACGGTTGGTGCTCGAGAATCGCGAATACCACGAGAGACTGGAAGAGAAAGTCGCGATACAGGCGCAGCGGATCGAGGACATTTTCCTCGCGTCGATCCATTCGCTGGCGGACGCACTCGAACTGCGCGACACCTACACCCACGGTCACTCGATCCGGGTCAGCCGGTACTCGGCCCTCATCGGCCGGGAGTTAGGCATGCCTGACGAGTTCGTGCGACAGGTGGAGCTTGGCGGCCGCGTTCACGACATCGGCAAGATCGGGGTCCGCGAGCAGGTGCTGCACAAGTCGAGTCCATTGACGGAAGAGGAGTATCGCCATGTCATGGAGCATCCGATCACCGGCTGGCGCACCCTCCAGCCACTGCTCCGCGATCACGCCATCGCGCTGAACGTGGTGCGCAACCATCACGAGCGATGGGACGGCAACGGGCTGCCTGACCGCCTCCGCGGCGATGAAATCCCGCTCGAGGCCCGGATTGCGGCCGTCGCCGATACGTTCGACGCCATGACCAGCCACCGTCCGTACCGGCCACAGTTGCCGATAGCCATCACCGTCGATGAACTGGTGCGCCTGCGCGGCACCCAGTTCGACAGCCGGCCGGTGGATGCGTTCGTCTCCCTTGTCTCACGCGGCGAAATCGAAGCGATCGCGGAGACGGAGTCGGGCGACCGGCTGGTCATTTAAGACATTACTGCGTAACGACTTGCGCGTTGAGGGTTGATGGGTTGATGGGTGGATGACTTCGACCCTCCAACGCGGCAACGAATCAACTCCTGTCCGGTCGTTACCCAGCAACCGCGGTCGGCGTCGCTACAGACGAGCCAAGTGCCGGATAATTCAGTAGATACGAGACAGCCAGCTAAGTTTCGGCCGCTCGTTCAAGCGGAACTCCACGCTCCAATTCCGGATTTTCCTCACGAATGTCAGTCAAGGGCCTGATGGTTTCCGTCTCCGGCATCCGGGGACGAGTTGGAGAAGCGCTCACGCCGGAAATCGTCGATCGGTATGCAGGCGGCTTTGGAGCCTGGTCGCTGGCCCGGTCGATGTCGCGAGAAATTGTCGTCGCGCGCGACTCCCGTGTTTCCGGACCGATGTTTCATCGCGTGGTGGTCGCCGCGCTCCAATCGGTCGGCGCCACGGTGGTCGACCTCGATATGGCGCCGACGCCCACCGTGCAACTGGCGGTCTAAGACCGGCACGCGGGGGGCGGACTTGGCATCACGGCCAGCCACAACCCGATCGAGTGGAACGCGCTCAAGTTCATCGGATCGGCGGGACTCTTTCTCGACGCGGCCGAGTCGTCGGCAATGCGCGCTTTCGTGGGTCGCGATTTTTCGCGTGTCACGTGGGAAAAGATCGGTGTCGTCTTGCGAGACGAACGGGCGATCGCAAGCCACATCGACAGGATCCTCAGGCTTGCGGTCATCGATGTCGAGGCGATCCGGAGCCGGCGGTTCCGCGTAGCGCTCGACACGTGTCACGGCGCGGGCTCGACGATTTTTCCGCAACTGCTCGAGGCGCTTGGGTGCCGGGTTGAAGCGATCAACGCCACCCCGGACGGCCTTTTCCATCGCCCACCGGAACCGGTCGCCGAAAACCTGGGTGAGCTGTGTGAACTGGTGACGCGCACCGGAGCCGCAATCGGCTTCGCGACAGACCCCGACGTGGATCGCCTGGCGCTGGTGGACGACTCCGGTCGCGCGATCGGCGAGGACTACACGCTGGCGCTCGCGACGCGTGTCGTTTTGCGTCGCCAGCGCGGGCCCGTTGTGTCAAACCTGTCTACCAGTCGCATCGTGGACGACATGGCGGCCGAGTTCGGTAGCGAAGTCATCCGTGCGCCGGTGGGTGAGGTGAACGTGGCGGTCCGGATGCGCGACGCTGGTGCAGTGGTTGGAGGGGAGGGAAACGGAGGAGTGATCCTCCCTGAACTTCACCTTGGACGCGACGCACCGTTGGCGGCGGCGCTGATGTTGCAGTTGCTGGTGGATGAGGGGCCCGGGTTGGCCGCGATTGTGTCGCGGTTCCCCCAATATCGTATTGTAAAGGACAAGCTGGATCGCCCGGACGGAACGCTGGATTCGGTGTATGACACGATTCGTGCGGCGTTTCCTGATGGGGAAGTGGACACGCAGGATGGTCTGCGGCTTTCCTGGGATGACCGGTGGGTTCACGTCCGGCCTTCGGGCACTGAACCGATCGTTCGTGTGATTGCCGAAGCGCCATCGGAAGCGGAAGCAAGGGAATTGATTGCCAGGTGCCGCGCGCCGCTCGACGCGCTTGTCGGCCAGGACCTTTAATCGCAAATAGCAAATGTGTGGAATCGTCGGATACGTTGGGCCGAGGGTCGCGACGCCGCTTCTCGTTGAGGGGCTGAAACGCCTGGAGTATCGAGGTTACGACTCCGCGGGCGTCGCGATCATGAATGGCGCCGGCGTGGAGACGGTCAAGGAAGCCGGCAAGATTTCACGCCTCGAGGCGATGCTGGCGTCGAAGCCTGTGCATGGCACCACCGGTATTGCCCACACGCGTTGGGCAACGCACGGTCCGCCGAACCAGGTCAACGCGCACCCGCACGTGAGCGAAGACGGCACCATCGCCGTCGTGCATAACGGGATCATCGAGAACGCCACCGTCCTCCGAAAAATGCTCGAGGGCCGCGGCTATACGTTCCGTTCCGACACCGACACCGAAGTGCTCGCGCACCTCATCGAGGAGCTCTTCGAGGGCAACCTCGAGGACGCCGTCATCGAGGCGCTGCACCAGATCGAGGGCACGTACGGCATCGCGGTCGTCTCGAGCGTGGATTCCCACAAGATCGTGGCGGCGCGGAAGGGGAGCCCGTTGCTCGTCGGGCTCGGTGACGGCGAGTACTTCATCGCCAGCGACGTGTCGGCCATCCTCGCCCACACGCGGAAGGTGATTTATCTCGACGACGGCGAGATGGCTGTGGTCGATCGCAACGGCTACCGTATCGTCGACCTCGACGCGACCGAGATCAAGAAGAAGGTCTCGCGCATCGACTGGGACCTGGGTCAGATCGAGCGCGGCGGATTCGCGCACTTCATGCTCAAGGAAATCTTCGAGCAGCCGCAGACGCTCGAGCAGACGATGCGTGGCCGGCTGCTCGGCGACGAAGGGACGTCGAAGCTGGGCGGATTGAACCTGACGGACGACGAGCTGCTGTCGTTCGACAACATCATCATCACCGCTTGTGGTACCAGCTGGCACTCGGCGCTGATCGGCGAGCACATGATCGAGGAGTTGACGCGGGTGCCGGTCGAGGTCGAGTACGCGTCGGAGTTCCGTTACCGGAACCCGATCGTGAACGAGAAGACGTTATGCATCGTCATCTCGCAGTCGGGTGAGACGGCCGATACGCTGGCCGCCATGCGCGAGGCCAAGCGCCGCGGTGCCCGGACGTTAGGCATCGTGAATGTCGTCGGCTCGACGATTGCGCGGGAGGCGGACGGCGGCATCTACATCCATGCCGGCCCGGAAATCGGCGTGGCATCGACCAAGGCGTTCACCAGCCAGGTCATCGCGCTGCTCCTGTTCACGCTCAAGCTGGGTCGCCTGCGCGACCTGTCCATCCTGCGGGGCCGCGAGATCATCGACGACATGCAACGGCTTCCGGGCCAGATACAGGACATCCTCTCCCGGGCCGAGGAGATCGAGGCCCTGGCCGAGGAGTTCAAGCGCGCGTCGAATTTCCTGTACCTCGGCCGGGGTTACAATTTCCCGGTCGCGCTGGAAGGCGCGCTCAAGCTCAAGGAGATCAGCTACATCCACGCCGAGGGGTATCCGGCGGCGGAAATGAAGCATGGTCCCATCGCGCTGATCGACGAAATGATGCCGGTGGTGTTCATCGCGCCGCATGACTCCGTGTTCGACAAGATCACGTCGAACATCCAGGAGGTGAAGGCGCGGAAGGGTCGCGTCATCGCCATCACCAGCCGCGATGAAGAGGCGCTGTCAGGCAAGGTCGACTATGAGTTCCGCATTCCGGAAACGGCTGACCTGCTGATGCCGATTCTGGCCTCGATCCCGCTGCAGCTTCTGGCGTATTACGTCGCCGTCAAGCGTGGGTCGAACGTCGACCAGCCTCGGAATCTCGCCAAGAGCGTGACCGTCGAATAAAAGGGGTCAGACACGGGGTCAGACACCTTTTACGGAACTGCGCAGCCCGTTACGAAAGATTTTTCTCGCGTTTTGGAAGACAGTTCCCATTTTGTCGGGAAGTTTTTTTCGCGCCTTTTTCTGCGCGTTTCCCACGAGGACGAGTGATCGCCGCGGGTTAGGGGTGTGCGAAAGCAGCCCCCGTCGAAGGGCAATACAGCACTCCCACGCTGCATCCCTTCGACGTACCGGCGATGGCCGCCGATTCGCTTTTCGGATTGCCTCGGCAAAAGGTTGAACACGGATAACTCCGCGGCCGCGGATGGACACCGATGGGCGCGCGGTCTGGACCATTTTCCCGCCCATTGGGACCTTTTCCCGCCCAACAAACCGAGTTCGGGGTCAGACCCGGGGTCAGACCCCGGGTCTGACCCCGAACTCGGTAAATGGCGTCTGACCCCGTTT
>CAMPKM010000011.1 GCA_946887155.1 uncultured Gemmatimonadota bacterium | reverse complement strand
GAAGGGGATAGGACTCGTCAGGCGGCCGACCGGCGGGCGGGCGCTGCTGCATCACAGGGAAGTCACCTACAGCGTCACGGCACCCCTCGCGCCCGGTGACTCCGTCCGATCCTGGTACGAATCCATCAACGAGGTGCTCTTCATCGCGTTGCGGTCACTGGGCGTCGATGCCCGACCCGCGATCGTTGCGGGTCGCACGCCGATTCCCGGCACGGCGTCATGTTTTGTTCGTGCCGACGATGGCGAGATCAGCCTGGATGGGCGCAAACTCGTGGGCAGCGCGCTCCTGAGGCAGGAGGATGCACTGCTCCAACACGGATCCATCCTGCTGGACGATGACCAGGCGATGCTGGCGGGGCTGTTGCCGGAGGAAGAGGAGCCGCCCGCGGCCGCCGGGACGCTGCGCCAGGCGCTGGGTGTGGCGCCGACGCTCGAACAGGTGGCGGGCGCCCTCTTCGAAGCGCTCGTCCCAGCGCCCGCGACGCCGTTCGAACGGGACGCGCGGCTGGATGATGACGCCATCGAGGCGGAGCGGGTTTACGGCAGCGATGCATGGACGTTCAGGGCTTGATGGCGGGAGGGTAGAGCGCCGGAGGCGGTAGTGCTGACTGGGCCGCTACGGGCCGCTATTTTTCCTCCTCCACTCTGAACGTGCGACATCGTCGCGCTGAGGCTCGCATGACCACGACCCTGCAACCGGCCAGAACCACCGCCGACCCCGATACGTTCGTCCGCCGCCACATCGGCCCCTCGGCCGCCGAGATCGATGAGATGCTGTCGGCGCTCGGTTATTCGTCGCTGGACGAATTCATCGACGCGACGATTCCGGAATCCATCCGCGCCAGAAAAGCGCTCGGCATCGGCGAGCCCAGAACCGAACACGATGTCCTGCGTGAGATCCGGGACATTGCGAGCCGGAACAAGGTTTTCCGGTCTTACATCGGGCTCGGGTATCACGACACACTGGTGCCGCCGGTGATCCAGCGAAACATCCTCGAGAATCCCGGCTGGTACACGGCTTACACGCCGTACCAGTCCGAGATTGCGCAGGGCCGGATGGAGGCGCTGTTGAACTTCCAGACCGTCATCATCGACCTCACCGGCCTGCCGATCGCCAACGCGTCGATGCTGGACGAGGGGACGGCGGCAGCCGAGGCGGTGCACCTTGCCTATGGCGTCAAGGGCAAGGAAGGGAAGGAGACGGTTTTCATCGACAAGAGCTGCCACGCCCAGACGATCGACATCATCAGGACACGTTCGTGGGCCTCGGGGTACAAGGTGGTCGTCGGTGACGCGAAGGCGAAAAAGTTCGGCAAGTCGGTGTTTGCGGTGATCGTGCAGTACCCGACGACGGACGGCGCGGTGGTCGACTGGCGCGACGTGGCTGAAAAGGCGCACGAAGCTGACGCACTGCTGGTCGCGGCTACGGACCTCCTGGCCCTCACGCTGCTGGCACCGCCGGGCGAGTGGGGGGCGGACGTCGTGGTCGGCAACTCGCAGCGATTCGGTGTCCCGTTAGGCTACGGCGGCCCGCATGCCGCGTTCATGACGACGCGCGACGAGTACAAGCGACTGATCCCCGGCCGGATCATCGGCGTCTCGAAGGATACGCAGGGGAAGATGGCGCTGCGCATGGCGCTGGGCACGCGCGAGCAGCACATCCGCCGCGAAAAGGCGACCAGCAACATCTGTACGGCGCAGGTCCTGCTCGCGGTGATGGCCGGCATGTACGCGGTGTGGCACGGTCCGGATGGCCTGACGCGGATCGCTCAGCGCGTCCACCGGCTGGCGACGCTGCTCGCCGCCGGCGCGGCAAAGCTCGGGCATGGTGTCACGCACGCCGACTTCTTCGACACCGTGCGGGTGGACCTCGCCGGCACCAGCGCGGGCAAGGTGATGGGCGCGGCGCGCAAGCTCGGCATCAACCTGCGGAAGTCGGCATCCAGCAGCGTCGTGATCGCGCTCGATGAAACGTGCGGCGAAGACGACGTGACGGACGTGCTGGTGTCGCTGAACGGTGGTTCACCCCTGGCGTTCACCGTGGCATCGCTGGCCGCGGAGATCGACGCGCGTTACGACGAGCGTTTCGCGCGGACGAGCCCGTTCCTGACGCACCCGGTGTTCAACCGCTATCACGCGGAGCACGAAATGCTCCGGTACGTGCGGAAGCTCGAGTCGCGTGACCTGTCGCTGGTCCACTCGATGATCTCGCTCGGCTCGTGCACGATGAAGCTGAACGCGACCGCCGAGATGATCCCGGTCACCTGGCCGGAACTCGGCCGGATCCATCCGTTTGCGCCGGAGGCACAGACCGAAGGGTACCGCGAGCTGTTCCGCTCGCTGGAATCGGACCTGTGCGACATCACCGGATTCGCGGCGGTCTCGCTGCAGCCTAACGCCGGGTCGCAGGGCGAATACGCGGGGCTGCTGGTGATCCGCTCCTACCATGAATCGCGTGGCGAGGGGCATCGCAACGTCTGCCTGATCCCGCAGAGCGCCCACGGCACGAACCCGGCCAGTGCGGCGATGGCCAGCATGAAGATCGTAGTGGTGAAGACGGGCGCGAACGGCGACATCGACATCGCCGACCTGCGGGCGCGCGCCGAGGAGCATTCGGCGAACCTGGCGGCGCTGATGGTGACGTATCCGTCCACGCACGGGGTGTTCGAGGAAGGGATCACCGAGATCTGCTCGGTCGTGCACCAGCACGGTGGCCAGGTCTACATGGACGGCGCGAACATGAACGCGATGGTGGGACTGGCGCGGCCCGGCGACATCGGCGCCGACGTCTGCCACCTCAACCTCCACAAGACGTTCTGCATCCCGCACGGCGGCGGGGGCCCGGGGATGGGCCCGATCGGCGTGGCGGCACACCTGGCCTCCTTTCTCCCGGGCCACGCGATCGTCAGGCAGGACGGACGCACGACGTTAGGCGCGGTGTCGGCGGCCCCGTGGGGAAGTGCGTCCATCCTCCCGATATCGTGGGTGTACATCCACATGATGGGCGGCAGCGGACTCACGGAGGCAACGAAGGTCGCCATCCTCAACGCGAACTACGTCGCCCACCGGCTCGAGGAGCATTTCCCGGTGCTGTACCGCGGGCGGAACGGGCGCGTCGCGCACGAGTGCATCGTCGATCCCCGTGCCGTGAAGGGCACGAGCGGGGTCGAGGTCGAGGACATCGCGAAACGGCTGATCGATTTCGGCTTCCACGCGCCGACGGTGTCGTTCCCGGTGGCTGGTACGCTGATGATCGAGCCGACGGAGAGCGAATCGAAGGCGGAGCTGGACCGATTCTGCGACGCGCTGATCGCCATCCGCGACGAAATCCGGCAGATCGAGGCGGGTGTCCTCGACCGGCAGGACAATCCGCTCAAGAACGCGCCGCACACGGCCGAGGTGGTCGTCTCGGATTCCTGGAACCGTGCGTACTCGAGGGAACAGGCGGCGTTCCCGGCGCCATGGACGCGCGAACGGAAGTTCTGGCCGGCGGTGTCGCGCGTCGATAATGCGTACGGAGATCGAAATCTGGTTTGTGCGTGTCCGCCTATCGAGTCGTACGCTTGACGACGATTTTCGCGGAAGGGGCAGAACACGGACGACACAGGGTCACACAGATTGACACGGTAACTGCTGTGAAAAACTGAAGACGGGTCCCCGCACTGGCTCGCCAAGTCGGCTCCGGTGCGTGACCCGTCTTCAGTTTTTCACGGAAGTACCCGTGTTAATCAGCGTATCCTGTGTCGTCCGTGTTCGCCCTTCCGCGAAGATCGTTCTTAACCGATCTGCTTTGAGTAGGCGTCCGCTGACAGGAGGGACTTCTTGTCGTCCGCGTTCTTCAGGCGGAGCCGGATCATCCAGCCCTCGCCGTAGGGATCGGAGTTCACCAGGGCTGGTTCGCCATCGAGGCGGGGATTTACATCGACCACCTCGCCGGCCAGCGGGCAGAACAACTCGGACACCGCCTTCACCGCTTCGATGGTTCCGAAGACGTCGTGGTTGCCGAACTGAGCGCCCTTCTTTGGCAATTCCACGAAGACGACATCACCCAGCTGATCCTGCGCGTAATCGGTGATTCCAATTTGTACGACGTTCGGGTCGTCGGTGCCCATCACGTATTCGTGGTCGGGCGTGTAAGACAGGTCAGCGGGAACGTTGGCCACGGGAATGTCCTGGAGGATGGGAAACCGGCGCGAATTCTATGAAGGTGCGAGGGGAGGCGGAAGTGTTGGGAGGTTTCCAGGGCGCTGACGCCTGAACTGCGCTATCCCTGCTTCAGGTGGTGCCAGGTGCGTTCGACGTTCGCGTGCAGGGTGTCGATCGTTGAATCGTTTTCGATGATGAAGTGGGCGCCGGGTCGTTTGGTGCGGGGGTCGATCTGAGCAGCCATCATTTGCCGTCCCTCATCGGCCGATATTCCGCTGCGCGCCAGGAGGCGTTCAAGCCGGACTTCCTCGGGCGCATCCACCAGGATGACGCGATCGAACTCGGACTGCATCGCCGTCTCGAACAGCAGCGGAATGACCGCAATGACCACATCGTCGCCCCGCGCCCGTGCCTCGGCCACGAGTTCGTCCCGCCGGCGCCGGACTTCGGGGTGCACGATCCGGTTGAGCGCCTCACGCTGCGTGACATCGGCGAAAACGACGGACCGGAGCCAGGCACGATCGATCGTGCCATCGGGTGCCAGGACGTCGGTGCCGAAATGCCGCACGATGGCATCAAACGCCGGTTGGCCCGGTTCGACGACCTCCCGGGCCAATACGTCGGCGTCGATCACCGTTGCGCCGAGTTCGGCGAGCATGCGGGCGACTTCGGATTTGCCGCTGGCGATGTTGCCTGTCAGGGCGACCAGAAGCATTTACGGCAGGTTAGAGTGCAGAGGCCTCAGGCCACAGTAGACTTGCTCACGAACTCTACTTCAAAAGCGTACGGCCATGACAGAAAAAGAAGGCAACAGGTGGCGCGAGGAATATGAAGGGCTCGTCCGGCGCCAGCTCGAGCTCCTGGGGGAGGACCCCACCCGGCCCGAAATCCTGCGCACGCCACAACGGGTGGCAAAGGCGATGGAGTTCCTGACGCGCGGGTACAGGACCACCCTTCGCGACGCGGTGGGCGCGGGAATCTTCGACGATGCGCACGACAACATGATCATGGTCCGGGACATCGAGCTCTATTCGATGTGCGAGCATCACCTGCTGCCGTTTTTCGGCAAGGCGCACATTGCCTACATCCCGAACGGGAAGATCCTCGGCCTCTCCAAGCTGCCCCGCATCGTCGACATGTTCGCGCGCCGCCTGCAGGTGCAGGAGCGCCTGACGAGTCAGATTGCAGACGCGGTCTGCGAATCCGTCAACCCCCACGGGGTGGGGGTGGTGATCGAGGCGTCGCACCTCTGCATGATGATGCGCGGTGTCGAGAAGCAGAACTCGATGACCATCACGTCAGCCTTGCTCGGCAGCTTCCGGGACGACGCGAAGACCCGCGATGAGTTCCTGCGGCTGGCCCACGCCGGCCATTCGAGCCGGCCCTGACGTCAGGCGTCGTCTTCGTCCGGTCGCGGACCGTCCTGCATGAGTCCCGCGATGACGTATTCGGCGCCGCCCCGCTGGCGGAGTTGCGACGGGGTGCAGTGCAGGTACCGCTGGCAGGTGTTACGGAAGGCGCTGCCGGACGGGAAGTCGAGGGCCAGGGAGACCGCGTCCGCCGATCGCAGCGGATCCTCGAGGAGCTGCGCCGAGACGATGAGCCGGCCCCAGGTGATGAGCCGGCGCGGGGGGGGGAAACCGGCGTCGGACAGCCGCCTGACGAGTGCCCGCCGACCTAACGAGAGCGAGCGCGCCAGGATCTCGGGGGTGAGGCGCTCGTGCGCCCGGGTGACCGAAATGAGGACCGCGTCGCGTACGAGCGGGTGAATGTCGGCGAAGAGCGTCCGGAGCTTGGACGCCACGCTTCTCGCTTCTGCCTGCTCGAGGAGGGCAGAGAACCGTTCGGGGGCATCGTCGCGGTCGGCGATGACCAGTCCGTCGATGCCGGCGCGGCCGGCGTCGAAGATGTCGCGAATCCGGTCGTGGCTCCCGACCGACACGTAGGCCACCGTGATGAGCCTCGGGAAGAGCCGGCGCAGTTGACGCACCGGCTCGATGCTCATTTCGCCGGTGGCGAAGAGGTCGAAGACGGCTGTCGACACCGGCTGCGTTTCACAGAGGCGATGGAGCGCGCTCCAGTCGGGGCATGGGGCGATCTGGTGCCGTCCGCGAATCGCCGTCTGCAGGCGACGAAGCCGGTCCTGATTGGGTAGCAGGGCCGCGATGATGCTCATGATTTCCTGGTGCTGGACTTGGCGTACGCAGCGATGACTCATGACGCAGTCGCAGGGTCACGTCGGCGGCGGGTTTCCGCAGAAAGTGACGATGCCGTGTGGGCCGGAACGCGCGCGACCACGGGACACCGGCGATAGTGCAACGTCGTTCGCGCACGCCGGTCCGCCTAACAATGGTGAGAATTCACACATGCTCGCGACGCGGTGACGGATCCGGCCGCCAGTGTGACGACCGGCCAGATCCCGACCACGTCGCAGATCACCAAAAAATGGTTCCAACCCGTTGTCTGGCTTGGATTTGAGCCGGCGTTACCAACCCGGTCCGGGCTCGTCGTCACCCAGAGTAATCGCCTCATCCGGGGGCGAGCATCCGTCTTTACGATCGTTACGGGGAAACACAGTGAACAAGCCGCGCCCAGGTTACACGCTGACCGAAATGCTGATTGTGGTGGTGATGGTGGGGGCGCTGACACTCATGACGCTGCCGAAGTTTTCGGGGCTCGTCGAGCGCAACAAGTTGAGCGCGGCGCGCGAGGAAATCGCGGCTGCGGTGGCGACGGCCCGGGCGGCGGCGGTGCAGAAAGGTCGCACGGCGACGCTGCGCGTGAGCGGCAACACGATGTGGGTCACGGTCGTGACCTCGAATGCCGGCGCAACGACGACCATCGTGCCGGTCAAGAGCTTCAGTTCGCTGTACAACGTCTCGCTGGCGGCGACGGATACGATCGTCACCTACGATACGCGCGGGTTTGCGTCGCCCCGTCTCGGGGGAACGGCCGTGTTCCGGATCGTCGGCAGCTCGCGACGCGACTCGGTATGCATAACGACGGCCGGCCAGATCATGCCGAGGAGTTGCTCGTTATGACGACACGTCGCCGCCGGATCCGGGCTCGCCCGGGAACGAGGAAGGGAGCCTGGGCCGGCTCACGGAAGGGCCTCACCATCATCGAGGTCATCGTCGCCATCATGGTGCTGAGCTTCGGCCTGCTCGGCATGGCGGGCTTCTCCTATACGCTGTCGAAGCAGTACAAGTCGTCGACAAAGCAGGAAACCGCGGCGCTGATGGTGCAATCGCGCATCGACTCGGTCGCCTCCATCCGCTGCCAGGCGCTGGCGCCGTCGGGACCGCAGTCAGGTTCCCTGACGATGCTCGGTGTGACCGAGAAGTGGCACATCGAAGACGGCGACGACATCAAGACCCTCACCGATTCCGTGACGTTTTCGCCGCGCACCAGACCACTCGTTTACCGGAGTATCATTCCATGCCGCGACTGACGCGGGGCAGGGATCGTCGGGGCATGACGCTGCCGGAAGTCCTGATCGCGATCATCATTCTCGCGATCGTGGGGACCGCCCTGACGCGAGTACTCGTGAAGCAGCAGCAGTTCTACAAGGACGCGTCGGCGACGACGGTGTCGAAGCGTGAGTTGCGACTGGGCGCATCGGTGCTGCCGTCGGAGTTGCGTTCGATCTCGAGTTCAGGGGGCGACATCCTCGAGATGAGCGAGAGCGAAATCACGATGCGCGCCTATACCGGCACGAGCGTGATCTGCGCCCGCACCCCGAACGACGAGATCTGGCTTCCGCCAGCCAACCTGGCCAACCACACACTGACGAGCTTCGTTTCGGAGCCGCAGGTGAACGACACGGTCTTCATCTATAACGAAAACACCGAGAAGGGCTCCGAGGACGATC
This sequence comes from uncultured Gemmatimonadota bacterium, assembly GCA_946887155.1. The sequence goes on along the minus strand of CAMPKM010000011.1, from coordinate 10,563 downwards.
TCTGGGAGCAACGCTACATCACCGCCGTCGGGACGAGCACCGCCCATTGTGTCGGCGCTCCCTACACGGATGCCACCTTCGATCCGCCCGGGACCAAGCCGCGCTACCACATTACGCTGGATTCGGACCTGCCCGCCGAGGTGCTGGTGGGCGCCGTGATCCGCTTTTCGCGGCCCGTCCGGTACAAGATCTACCAGGAAGCGAGTGGTAACTGGTACCTCGGGCTACAGCAGTACGATGGAGCCTGGGGCGCCGCATCACCCATGGCCGGTCCCTACCGGGCGTTCACCGCCGGCGACAACGGCCTGACGGGTCTGCAGTTCCGCTATTACGACACGCTCGGCACGCGCATCACGGCGATGGCGAACAGGACCGACGTCGCGCGCGCCGACGTGTATCTCCGCACCAACGCCGGAACTTCGGCCATCACGGAACGGAACGGCGCCACTCTCCGCGATTCCGTGCTCATGCGGGTGGCGATCCGCAACTTCAAGTGAGGTCACACATGCAGAATGAACCGGGATCCAGTTCCGTGACCGAGCCGGCGGCACGCCCCACGGAACGCCGTGGCATCGCACTGATCACGGCGCTGTTCGGCGTCGTGGTGCTGGGCGTGATGATGTCGGGCATGCACTTTTCCTCGACGCAGGAATATCGCGGGACCCGCAACGCACTGATCGAACAGCGCGGCTTCGCGGTCGCCGAATTCGGGTTGAACAGCGAAATCTCGAACTGGGATCGCTCGCGCAACCTGCTGTCGAACTTCGCGGTTGGCCGGATCGACTCCAACCAGGTGTACGTCGCCGCTGGCGATACCTCGTGGGTCAAGGTTTCGCGCCTGACGGAGAACACGTTCTGGGTCGTGTCAGACGGCCGCGCGAACATCGGCAACAACAATCTCGAGGCACGCCGCCAGACGAGCGCCTTCGTCCGTATGGCCTATCCGAGCATCACGCCCAAGGGCGCGATCACGGCTGCCGGCAACGTGCGGTTAGGCGGCAGCTCGCTGGTCAATGGCGAAGACGTCCATCCGAGCGGCTGGACGACCTGCTCCGCGGCGGCAGCGACCGTACCGGCGGTCGTGATACCGCCCGGTCAAACCCTGACTTACGGGACCCAGAACGTTTCCTCGGTGCCCGCCCTCCAGTACGACGCTGCAGCCTCCGATTCGAACACCTACGTGCGGTACGGTTCCGAGTCCTGGAACTCGCTGACCGCGAACGCCGATATCAAGCTGACTGGTGGCACTTACAACTCCAACATCCAGCCGGTTGGCACCGCGACCACGTGTGACAAGAGCGACACCTGGAACTGGGGCGATCCGTACCGGCCCGGCACCGTCGCTGGCTGCCATGGCTACTGGCCCATCGTCTTCGTCAACGGCTCGCTGATCATCAACGGCGATGGATACGGGCAGGGGATCCTGCTCGTGAACGGAGACCTGAAGATCAACGGCAAGTTCGAATACTACGGACTCGTGGTCGTGCGCGACGACGTCGACAAGGGTAACGGCACGGCGAAGATCCACGGTGCGCTCTACGCGGCCAACGCGACGTTCGACGATCCACTCAGCTGGATCAACGGCAACCAGGACGTTCAGTACTCGAAGTGTGCGGTGGAATCGGCGCTGGCGGGTTCCGCGATTCTCGTGCGCGTAACGCAGAGGCACTGGGCACAGGTGTTTTAGGGCTCGGGCATGGGCACGGGGGACTGAAGGCCCACGCTCCAGTGTGCTGCCGCGACTTGATCAGTAAAAAGGGTACGCCGGTTTCGACGGCGTACCCTTCTTACTTGCGCAGCAGTTGCGCCGGGACCGGGAAAATGTCCGTCTGGTGTTCCATCGCCGGACGCACGACGTGACAGGCGCGGCATCGGGCTTCGTACGCTTCGGTTCCGCCAACCATGATGGTTGGTGAATCCCACGCCGCTGGTTCGCCGTCGATCAGCCGTTGCGTGCGCGTCGCCGACGCGCCACACAGCACGCAGATCGCACTCAGCTTGTCGACCGATTCGGCGATCGCCATGAGCTGAGGCATCGGCCCGAACGGTTCGCCGCGAAAGTCGGTGTCGAGCCCCGCGAGGATCACGCACCGCCCGCGTTCGGCCAGTGATGTCGCCACGTCGACGATGCCCGGGTCCAGGAACTGGACCTCGTCGATGGCGATGACCTGCGCGGTCGGGTCGATCCGCTGCGCGATCTGCGCCGAGGAATCGACGGGGACCGCTTCGACCGAACGGCCGTCGTGGCTCGAGACGGCGAACAGTCCTGCATAACGACTGTCCAGGTGCGACTTGAAAACCTGGACGCGCTTGCGGGCGATCATCGCCCGCCGCACGCGCCGCATCAGCTCTTCCGACTTGCCACTGAACATCACGCCGGCCACGACCTCGACCCAGCCGCCGCTGAACTGCGTCACACTCAAGCGCCGCCTTCGTCGCGACGGGGACCGCGACGCGAATGCTTCAGTCGCTCGCCGCGCTCCGACCACTCGCGGCCCTCATGCGCCGCTCTCGGCATGCGCTCGATATCGTCAGGGCGAGCCCCTCGGTCGCGCGGCGCGTCGCGGAACCGGCCTTCGGCGCCGCGCTCAGGCCGGCCACGATCCGGTCGGCCCCGATCGGGACGATCGCGCCCACCACCACGTCGAGGATCGTCATCGCGCTTCCTGAAACCCCCGGGCCGATCATCGCGCTTCCGGAAACCACCCGGCCGATCGTCGTCCCGCTTCCTGAAGCCCGAAGAGCGCGCTCCTGCATCGCGAGGCCGGGAAAAGCTGCGTTCGGGACGATCCCCGCGACGGTCGTCGCGTTCCGGCGGCCGCCGGAACTCGGGTCGTGCTTCCCGTTCGGCGGGCCCTGCGACTGGTGGGGTGGTTGGCGCGCGCCAGCACCGGCGACGTTCGCGCTCGACCAGCGAGAGGGACGCAGCGGCTACGTCAACCGCGTCGAGTCCCTCGAGCAATGGTTCGAGCAGGGGAACCCACGGGAGGTGCGCGCCGGCAGCGGCGATCGCGCGGATCTCATCGCGCAGCGCGTCATGCACGGAGCGCGCATTGCCGATCGCGCCGGTCCAGACGAGCGGAGTGGCACCAGTCGCCACCTTGTTGAACGCTGCCAGCCGCGCGGGACTGACGATGGCGACGAGTTCGCTCGTGCCGGCCGCGGCGGCATCGAGTTCCTCGGCGCCTGGTACGCCGTCAAAAATGATGGAGAGGCTGAAGCGCTCGTCAGGCACGCCACGGCGAACCGATACGAGGTTGCCATTGGCGCCGAGGACCGCGGCGGCATCGTGCGCCGCGGCTTCACTTTCTTCGGAGAACGTCAACAGCACGGCCGACGGAGGATCGTAGGCATCGAGCACCGTCCGGAGCGCGCGCAATCGATCGACCGGTGCGGCGGCGAGCACGCGCACCGCGGCCGTTGACGTGGGCGCCGGAGCAACGTGGTCGATGTTCCGCGCGCGCCACATGGTCCGCTCGATGAACTTGTTCAACTCATCGGAACGTTGCGAGACAACAGCCAGGCGTTCGGCTGACTTCGAGACTTCGCCAAGGACCCTTTCGAGCGCAGCGTTCTGCTCCGAGTCGATGATTTCTTCCGGCCAGAGGATCGCGAGCGCCTGCAGCGTGGAGAGGGTCAGCCTCGACTCGGCAACGAAAGCCGCAAGGTCCGACGCGGTGGCCGCGACAGCACCTGGTCCGGTCGAGAGAAGCCGGCGCCCGCGAGCCTGTGAAGTGATGGGCACCAGACCGCGCTGGCCGCGCTTTACGAGAGACTCGGCCAGGCCGATCGCATCATCGATCGTTGGCACGATGACCAGCGTCGCGAGTCCGTCTTCGCCGCCGCCGCGCTCGAGCAGCGTGCTCACCAGACGAGCGGCTTCGCCAGGGGTTCTCTCGGTGTGATGTACGACGCTCTGGCTCCGCGTAGTCGCGGCTGCCTCGGGGGTTTCCCGCTCGCCCATGGGGGGTCTCGTCTGTTGTCAAAGTGCCACAAACACCGCAGCTTCCCGCGGCGGGCGATGAATATACCCAACCGACCAGCGTTTGAGCGATCAGCCATGAGCCGTCCGGCATTGACGACCACTGTCTCCAGCAACGTTGCGCAGCTCCGCGAGTCGGCCACGATTGCGGTTTCGCAGCGCGCACGGGCGCTCAAGGCGGAGGGTCGCACGATTATCGACCTCGGCGCCGGCGAACCCGATTTTGATACGCCCGGTTTCGTCAAGGCCGCCGCGAAGAAGGCGCTCGACGAAGGCGCCACGAAGTACACGGCGGTCGAAGGGATCCTTCCGCTTCGGCAGGCGATTGCCGATCTCACGAATGAAGACAATGCGTGCGAACCGGTCCTGCCGGCGGATGTCGTCGTCACGACGGGATCGAAACAGGCGCTCTTCAATGCCTGTTTCGTGCTATTCGGTGAAGGGGACGAAGTGCTCGTGCCGACGCCAGCCTGGACGAGCTACTACGAAATGGTCGATCTCTCCCGCGCCACGCCGGTCGAGGTTCACGGCGACCCGGCACGCGGTTTCAAGGTGACCGCCGACGATCTCGAGCGCCACGCGTCTGACGATACGCGTGGTGTCATGCTCAACTCGCCGTGCAATCCGACGGGGTCGGTCTACACGCCTGACGAGTTGTCGGACATTGCGCGTGTCGCCGCCGATCGAAACTGGTGGGTGATCAGCGACGAGATCTACCGGCGCATCGCGTATGACGGACCGGCGGCGGGACTCCTTTCGGTCGCCCGGAACCGGGAGCGGATGGTGATCATCGATGGCATGGCGAAAGCGTTTGCCATGACGGGGTGGAGGATCGGGTGGGCGATCGCGAATACCGCGCTTGTCAAAACGCTCACGGCTTTCCAGTCGCACACGACTTCGAATGCCACGACCGTCTCGCAGTACGCGTCGCTCGAAGGCCTGCGAAACAGATCCGAAGCGGAACCGGCGATCGCGGCAATGGTTGCCGAGTATCGCCGGCGTCGCGACGCGGCACTTGCCGTTCTTCATGCGCCGGGCGGGCCAGACGTGGTAAGGCCCGATGGCGCCTTCTACCTGTTTATCGACGTGCAGGACACGAGTCCCGATTCGGACGACGCCGGCTCGGTGTTCGCCAAGCGATTGCTCGAGGAGCATGGCGTGGCGGTCGTTCCCGGTGCGGCGTTCCGCACTCCCGGTTGGATCCGACTTTCGTATGCGACCGCTGAAGAGTCCGTTGTCGAAGGGGTGAAAAGAATCCTTCGATTGCGGGCCAGCATGCGACGCTAGCAAGCGCGGCTGCGATACAGCGATTGGACCTGCAGCAGGAGGATGATGCGGAAGTTCCGGCTGTGATCCATTATTTCGCTGTCACGCCGGATCAGGGAGGTGTTGTGAATATTCCAGTGCGCATCGAACCGTGGACGGGTGCACCAGCGCCTGTCGATTACCGGTGGGACGAGGACACCGACATCCTCACGGCGCAGGTGAATGACACGCTGAACGGGCGCAGCCTGAGCGTGGACGTTGAAGGCGCCGACGGCTCGTGGCTCATTCTCGACGTCTCTGATGAGCGCATCCGGGGCCTCGAGGTGGCGGTGTGGCCAACCGTGCGCAAGCTCCCCGATCTCAAACCGCCTGACGACATCGAATCGGTGCGCGTGAAGGTGGGCCGCAACGGCGGGACGTCAACGTTCGCCGCCGTGGAAGTCGACACGCCGGTCGCGGCTGATTCGGACCACGCCGAGCGCATCATTCATTTCCGCCTGGGGCCCGGTCGGCAGGTTCGAACGGTGCGAATCGCGCGGGACATGCTGCTGGATATCGACAACCGTGATAGGTTGGCAGGAGTCTGGTTACTCGACGTTCCACCCTTTCCGGTCAGTCAGTGATCACCACCATCGTTCTGGTCCGCGCCGACCCGCAACGCATTCCGGAAACGGCCCGCGCACTGGCGGGCATCGACGGTGTGCATGAAGTCTATTCCGTCTCGGGCGAATGGGACCTCGTCGTCATCGTGAAGGTGCCGGAGTATTCGCACATCGCTGAAGTGGTGACGGAAAAATTCCCGGCGGTCCAGGGCATCGAACGCACGCAAACGCTGACGGCGTTCCGCGCGTACTCGCGCACCGATCTCGAGCAGGCGTGGGATATCGGGGTGACGTGAGGCGTGGCGAGAGGACGTGAGGACGTGAGGACGTGAGACGGTCCATTTGAATTCGTTGCGCGAGCTTGGACGCGCGGTGCGTGACGCGCTGGCGCATCCGCAGGCCGACGGTGCGCCGCCGGCTGGCCTGGACCTCAGCGGACTGGTCATCGATCCGCCTCGGATGCGGGAGTGCGTCGTCGTCGAGCGCGGTGCCCTCGAGCCGGTCCGGGTTCCAGACGCACACGCGGTTGGCTTCAAGGCGTTCCTCGACGGCGCGCAGAAGAGCCACATCGCCGACTATGCGGGCACGATTCCCATCGTTGCTGGACGAACGGCGGCGGTCATTCGGTGGCGTGTCGACCGCCGGATGTTCACGTGGGGCGATGGGCAGGTCGCGCGTTGCAGGCTCTATGCGCCCTTGCGCCTCCTTCCGACGGTGGCGAAGCGGGACCTGATCGCGACGGGCATCGACCTCTGCGATACGCTCGAACCTGACGAGGAAGTGTCGGGGCACCCCATGGAACTCCTGCGCTTTGCGGTCGATGCCGTGAAGCGCGATCGCGAGGGGCTCGAGCAGTCGCTGGCCGAGACGTGGGTGAGCTCGACCGCCGACGCGTTGTTCGTGGACGGTGGGCTGCCGCACGGCGAGCAGGCATCCGTGTCCCACCAGTGTGTCGGGGTGGTGAAAAGCCATCACACGATCTACGCGCCTGGTGACGGCCTGACAGCCGTCCTCGGTCTGCGTGAGAGCGAACGGACCAGCGTCTTCCTCATCGAGCGGTCGTGGGGTCCGCGCGTCCTGAGCTGGTACCTCCGGCTTCGCGAGCCACCCTCACACGATCCCTTCCAGGGACTCGTTCGCGTCGAGATCGCGAACACGCACGACATGGAAGACGTCACGCGCCTGACGAGTCGCGCGGACGAGGTATCCGGGTGGATCCTGGCCGAGCGCGCGCCGCTGGCGATGCCGGACGCGCGCTGGGACCGGATGGTCTACGGCATCAGGGACTGCGAGGAATACCTGCGCGCCACGGCCGGGTGAAGCGCGCTACCGGCCGCGCATCGCCACGGCCGGATCCACTTTCGCCGCCCGGCGCGCGGGCACCCAGCAGGCGGCGACGCCGATCGCCATCATCGCCATCGCCACGCCGGCCAGTGTCACCGGATCGTTAGGCGTCACCCCGAACAGGAGCCCCTGGATCAGACGCGTCGCCAGCAGCGACCCGATCACGCCCAGCACGAGCCCGACTGCCAGCAGCACGCCGCCCTCGCGCAACACCATCCGTTGCACCTTGCCGCTGTCGGCGCCCAGGCTCATGCGAATGCCGATTTCGTTCGTGCGGGCGCTGACGGAAAACGCCAGGACGCCGGCAATGCCGACGGCGGCGATCAGCACCGCCAGCGCGCCGAACGAGGAGACCAGGGCGGCGTTCAGCCGCCGTGGCGCCACGCTCTGGTCCCGGATCTGCGAGACCGTCAGGACGTTCTCGATCGGATCGGACGGGGCCACGCTGCGAATGATGCGGGTCGTGGCCGGCACGAGGCCTAACGCGTCGCGATCGGCCCGGATCACGAGCCCGCCGGTGAAGGTCACTTCCTGCGCGAACGGCAGGAACATGACCGGGCCGGTCGGTACATCGAGGCCGCCGTCCTTCGTGTCGCCCACCACGCCAACTACCGTGCGCCAGTCGCCGCTGACCGGGATGAACCGGAGCACGTCGCCCGTCCAGGCCACGCGCTGGTTGATCGGGTCCTTGTCGCCGAACAGGCGCCGGGCGAGCGTCTCGTTGAGGATCACGACCTTGGCGGCGCTGTCGCGATCCATGGTCGTGAAGTCACGCCCGCGCTTCAGCGGTATACCTGCCGCCTCGAAGTACTCCGGGCTGGCCGTGCGATACTCGGCGCGCGGCATCGGCTCGCCGGATGCGAGTGGCCGGTTCTCGGCCTTGACCTCGAGCTGGAACCCTGCGGTGCGCAGCGGCATGCTGGAGCCGAGACCCACTTCCGCGACGCCGGGTATCGCACCGATCTCCAGCTTCATCCGCTCGTACAGCGCCTTCGTCTCCGCGTCCTGCCGCGGTCCCGCCGAGAGGGGCACTTCCATCGTCAGCACTTCCGGCGCGTTCAGGCCCGCATCGACGCCGGATAACTCGAGCATCGTGCGGGTCAGGAGCCCGGCGCACGTCAGCAGCACGACCGAGACGCCGACCTGGGCGACCACCAGTGCGCGCTGCAATCGCTGGCGCCGGAGGCTGCCGCTCATCCGATTGACGCCCGCGGCGATCCAGGCGCCGAGCTGACCCTCCTTGGCCACGCGCGGTGCATAGGACAGCAGCACCGCCACGGCCGCCGTCACCGCTACCGTGAACGACAACACCATGCCGTCGAGAGCGATCTCGTTCGCGCGGGGCGAGTAGCGAGCGGCCAGCGACACCAGGAGGCCGAGCCCGAGTTTGGCGATCAGGAGGCCGAACACCGCGCCCGCGAACGCGAGCACCAGGTTTTCGGCCAGCAGCAGGCGGCGCAGCCGGGCCACGCCGGAGCCTAACGCGGCGCGCACCATCAGCTCGTGCTCACGGCGGATCGCCCGCATCAGGCTCAGGTTGGCGACGTTGGCGGCGGAGATGATGAGCACGAACGCCGCGGCGCCCATCAGCAGGTACAGCGTCAGCCTGGCGCGCTCGCCGAGGACTTCCTTGAACGGGATCACGCTCACGCGGTATCCCGATGCCGGATCATAGGAGTCGGTGAACTCGGACTGCACGCGCTGGCGAATGGTCGACACTTCCGACCGTGCCTGCTCGACGGTCGCAGCGGGCGCCAGGCGCGCGATCATCTCGGTCATCCGGTGCGTGCGGCCATGCACCATCATCGCGCTCGTGTGGTGCTCGCTGATGACCATGTTCATGATCGCGTCCATCCGGTTTGGGAACGTGGGCGCGCTTTGCACGACGCCAACGATCTCGACGTTCCGGCCGTCGACGCGAACCTGCTTCCCGATGATCGAGCTGTCACCGCCAAAGCGGCTCATCCAGTACTCGCGCGTAAGGACCATGACCGGCGCGACGCCGGTTCCATCATCGCCGTCGTTCAGGATGCGGCCGAGGATGGGCCCGAGCCCCATGATGTTGAAGTAATTGCCCGTGACCAGGCCGACGTTGATGCGGACCGCGTCGTCCGTGCCCTGGAGGGTGTACGCCATCTGCGAGTACTCGGCGATGCCGCTGAGCGTCCGGGACGCGTTACGGAAGTCGAGGATCTCGGGAACCGAGAACAGGATATTCTCGCCGCCAGGTCCGTTGATGGATTGCCGGAGATAGACCAGCCGGTCACCATCGCGATGGGGAAGCGGCTTCAGCAACACGCCGCGCACCACGCTGAAGATCGCGGTGTTCGCGCCAATGCCGAGTCCGAGAGTGAGGATGACGGCGATGGCGAACCCGGGGGTCCGGGAGAGCGAACGGATGGCGAACTTGAGGTCGGAGAGCATCGAACGACTGGTTACGGGTTGCTGGTATGGCCCTGGAAGTGTGAACCAGGAGGTTCTCTGAGGCGTCGAATGAGGCCGTGCCTTTTCGACAACTTAGGCTCAACCGGGGCGCCCGATTAATTCGCGCCGAATATTGACGCCGGCCGCCCCGGAGAGCGACCTCCCGGCACCGCAAAATCACGACATCGCCACACCGCCCCCCGAAGCCGGAGAACGCGGCCATGATTGAGTTCGGGGTCAGACCCGGGGTCAGACCCCGGGTCTGACCCCGAACTCCAACGGGGCGGCGCAACCGAATTGGGGTGGGGGGCTGTCTCAAGGCAACCCGTCCCAGCCAACAGGCCGTATGTCCAGCTTTCGCAACGCGATCCGCGCCCTCCGGGCCAGCCCGCTCGTTTCGATCGTCGTCATCGTGTCCCTGGCGCTCGGAATTGGCGCCAACGCTGCGATGTTCTCCATAGTCGACGCCCTCGTCTTGCGAGACCTCCCCGTGAGGCACGCGGGCCGGATCGCCATGCTCTTCGACGATGTCGGAGGCGCTGGATTCTGGTCCCATCCCATCTGGGAAGCGATCAAACGCCGACCGGGACTCTTCGACGACGCGTTTGCCTACAGTGGCTGGCAGTTCAACCTGGCGGAGTCGGGTGAAGTCGATCCAGCCGACGGATTGTGGGCCAGCGGATCGATGTTCGACGCTCTCGGCGTCCGCGCCGAAATCGGCCGCACGTTCAACGCCGATGATGATCGTCTCGATGGAGGCGCAGCGGGTCCGGTTGCGGTGCTCAGCCACGAATTCTGGCAGCGGCGTTTCGGTGGCAACCCATCCGTCATCGGGCAGCCCATCAAGCTGAATGGCGTCTCGTTCACAGTCGTTGGCGTCACCGATCCCCGGTTCTTCGGACCGGAGGTTGGACGTACGTTCGACGTCGCCGTTCCACTCAACAC
>CAMPKM010000010.1 GCA_946887155.1 uncultured Gemmatimonadota bacterium | reverse complement strand
CAGCGGATGAAGGACGCTGAGAACGGAATCAACCACGGCTACTTCATAACGCCCGAAGACCTCGATTTCAGGAAGCCTACCCAGATTCTCAACATGGCCGAAGGTGTTCCCGCAGTCAGGGTGGAGCACAACATCTTGAGCCCTCGGAGCGACATCCTCAGGGGGCAGGGCGGTTGCCTGATGTCCGTTTATCTCGATCGCGTGCGCATCGCAGGGAGGGCCCCCCCTTTGGTCGATGATTTCGTGAATGAACTCGTCATGCCACAACAAGTCGCCGGCATCGAGATCTATCCGCGCGCGATCGGGGCACCTCCCCAGTATCAGTCGTCAGCCAATACGTGTGGCGTAGTGCTCATCTGGTCCAAATAGTTTGACGATGCGACGCTCCCTGACCCTGCTTCTCATTTCGGCGACGACGGCCGCATCGCAGCAGCCCGTGCCCGCTGAGGCAGGAGCACGCGTTTCCGTGACTGGCACTGTGTTCGACAGTGTCGCCAACCGGCCCCTCGTGGGCGCGACGATCCAGTTCACTGGCGCAAGCGGCACAGTCGCGGGGCGGTCGACGTCTGCCGTCACCGACACCGCCGGACGATTCGTCATTCGCGAACTCCAGCGTGGCCACTACGTCGCCGGTTTCTTCCACGACGCGCTCGATACGCTCGGCCTGGTCGGTGCACCGACCGCCTTCGACCTTGGCGACTCGACGCAGGTCCTGAATTTCGCGACGCCCTCACCGCGGACCATCATCCAGACGATCTGCGGGCCGAACTCCGTGTCCGACTCCCTTGGCCTCCTGATCGGCCACGTGTTCGAGACGGGATCGTCGACACCACTCAGCGCATCAACGGTTACCGTCGAGTGGGGGGAGACCATCATCGAGCGAGGAAGCGTCCGGTCGCGCAACATGGCGGCCGATGCCACGACCCAGGCGCCCGGGTGGTTTGCCATGTGCGACGTACCGGGCGACGTCGAGCTGACCGTGAGTGCGTCGTCAGGCGCGGACTCGAGTGGCTTCATCGCGGTCGAGGTCCCACGCACGGGACTTCGGCATGTGACGTTCCACGTCGGCGGGGCGCGGCGTGTGCCGAGTGCGGCGATCGACACGATCACGCCGCTCGACACGACGGTTCGCGTCCTCAAGCCGGAGATGGTGTGGCGCGGCGGTGCCAGGCTCACCGGCATCGTGCGCGACGAACGCGGGAACGGCGTCGACGGGGCGCGTGTCCTCGTTCGTGGCACCAACCTCTCCAGCAACTCCAGCGATCGCGGCTACTATGCGCTCGACAGCCTGCCCGGGGGCACCCATACGCTGGAGGTGCGTGCGTTAGGCTACCTGCCGGCCACGCAGGTCGTGCACCTCGCCGAGGACCAGCCGGCGCAGGCGGAGGTGTTCATCGGCGACCGGCTGGTGACGCTGGAGACGGTCAAGGTGCAGGCCACGCTCGTGTTCTCGCGCAACTTGGCCAAGTTCCAGACGAATCGCGAGCGCAATCTTGGTGGCACGTTCATCGGCCCGCGTGAGATCGAACGGTACCGCGGCATGCGGTTCTCCAACCTGGTCCAGTCCATCCCTGGCGTCCGCCTCAATTACCGTGACGGCTTTTCGATCCTGATGGATTTCACCGGCACCGACGATGGGCGGAGCATGGGCTTGTGCGTACCGACGATCTACCTCGACGGCCAGCGAAGCCAGTACACGGCGGGCGAAATCGAGGGACTGTATCGGGCGGAGGAAATCGCCGGGGTCGAGGTATACGTACGCGAAAGCCAGCGGCCGATCGAATTCCAGGACATCAATTCACGCTGCGGCGCGATCGCGATCTGGACACGACCCGAGCTGCGCCGGGCGCGGCCACCCGAGTCTCGTTAGGGCTATCGTTCGCGCCGGGGGGTTCGGCGCGGCGCGTAGTCCTGTTCCCGGAGGAAACGCGTCGCCTGATTGAGGAGCGAGTCCACGCCCGAGAGCAGCTTGTCCCGAGGCGCATGTCGCGCCACCGAACGTGTCGCGAAGGCCGAGTGCGCGGTCAGGTCGCGGGTAGTCAGCTGCACGAGAACCGACGAATCCTGGAGCACCGACGCACTGATCGACACGAACAGGTCGACGTCCAGCGCGTTGGCAATCGCACTCACCGTTCGTGTCTGCCGCAGCGCGGCCCGGACGCTGTCGGAGGGGATGAGCAGGTAACGGCCGTCGCGCGCCAGGACCGTCCGCAGGCTGTCGACCAGCGAGTCGACCTGCGGCGCCGCGACCTGTGCGCGAGAGCTGAGCATGGGGAACGAGACGAACAGTCGGCGCGGTGTTCCCAGCGATGCGGCTCGCTCGGCAAAGGCCTCTCGGCTGAGCTGGGTGAACCGCGGCGGTTCTCCCGGCTGGGGTGCGTTCCGGAACGCGCGGTCGACATCCGGACCGCGCATCTCCATGCGTTGCGCGTCTCGCGTTATGCGACGCACCATGGAGTCGAGGCGGGCGTCGCCCGTGACGAACGTGTAGCCCGGCGACGCGGGCCCCCGGGCGCGGGTCACGGAGTCCAGCACTGCCTTCTGGATTTCAGCGCGGAGTGAGTCCGCAAAGCGGGACATCATCTGGTTGATATCCTGGTTGCCCGGGGTGGCGGCCGACGCGGGCGCCGCCACTTCGGTGCGAACCGATTCGGCTTTGGCCGTGACCACCGGCTCCTGCTCATCGATCTTCTTCTGGATGGCGCGGGCGATGGCGAGCGAATCTTCCCGCGTCAACGTTGCGGCCGTTCCGGTTGGCGACACAACGACGGTGGAATCGGGCACGATGGAAATCCCCATGCCGGGCGTGGCCTCATCTCGCGGCCACATGGCGAACGCGGCGACCGCCGCCGCGGCCACCGCGCCGCCAATCACCCACATGCGGACCGGGGTGAATGCGCGCTGCGGCGCCATGGCGCCTGACGAGACCTCGAGACTGTCCAGCAGCGATACCACCTCGGTGGCGGTCTGCGGACGATCGGCCGGGTTTTTCGCCAGGCAGCGGGTGAGCAGGCTCGCCAGCGCAGCCGGTGCATCGGGGCGTCGTTTGGAAATCGGCTCCGGGGCTCGCGTGAGCTGCGCCGCCATCGTCTCCTGCGGGGACGACGCCTTGAACGGCGCCTCACCGGCCAGCAATTCATAGCCGAGCAGGCCAACCGCGTAGATGTCGACGCGAGGGTCGGCGGCGGGATCGCCCGCCAGTTGTTCGGGCGCCATGTAGGCCGGCGTCCCGATGGCCATGCCGCTGGTCGTCATGCCAACAGCCGGCAGCGCGGCCGAGATGGCCTTGGCGACGCCGAAGTCGGTGACGACCGCGTGACTTCCGCTGCGGAGCACGTTGCCCGGCTTGATGTCGCGATGGATTACGCCGCGCGAGTGCGCGTAGGCCAGCGCATCCGCCACGTCGTGCAGGATCCGCACGACATCGCGCGCCGAAAACTTCACGTTTTCGTGGAGCGCATGGCGCAGCGACTCTCCTTCGATGTACGGCATCGTGAAGTACAGCAGGTCGCCGGTGGAACCGGCGGCGTGCAACGGCACGATGTGCGGATGCTGGAGCTGCGCGGCGAGCTGGATCTCGCGCCGGAACCGCTCGCGGTTCACGCCCGCCGAGAGGTCAGGGGGCAGGACTTTGACGACGACCTGCCGGTTCAGCGACTTCTCGGTCGCCACGAACACACGGCTCATGCCGCTGCCGGTCAGCTCGCGTTCCAGGACGTACGCGTCGCCAAGGGCGGCGCGTAGCTCGGATTCGAAACTGTCTGGCTCAGTCATGCGCGAGGAGGAGAGTCGACTGATACTACGTATGTGCCGGAGAAGGTGACAGGCGGCGATCCTGTCTGGTTGACATCATGAGCGGGTGTCGCAGCGCCCGTTGTCGTGACGAATCGCGACGTGCGTTGGTTAAGGCGAAGAACTCCGTTACCCGCGACGGTGACTGGCCAGGTAGGACGGCATGGCGATACCCTGGGTGAGTCGCGGATCCGGAATTGGCGTGCCGGGGTCCAGGCTCAGAGGCACGACCCCGGCCCAGACCGGCAGCGCATAGTCCTCATCGTCATCGGCAGGCGGCCCCGTGCGGATCTTCGCCGATGCGATATCGATCGGTACCGAGATGACGGTCGTCGCCTTGAGTTCCTTTTTCGTCGGCAAGCGCGCATCTGCCCACCGGCCGCGCACGATGTGCTCGGTGAACGCTTCGAGGGCGTCGAGCTTTTCCGCGTCAGATTCGACCAGAGTGCCGGCGCCATGGATGACCACCGATCGATAGTTCATCGAGTGATGAAACACCGATCGCGCGAGCACGATGCCGTCGATGAGAGTGATGGCGATCGATAACTCATTACCGGCAGCGGCATGCTGCAGCAATCGGCTCGTGGTCGCACCATGCAGCAGCAGCGAATCGCCGCGGCGCGCGTGCAGCGTCGGGATCACGGTGGGAACGCCATCCACGGCAAAGGCAACGTGACAGACGAGCGCTTCGTCGATGATCGCATTCACGACATCGCGATCGTAGTGGCCACGCTTTGGCAACCGCCGCACACGATTGCGCGCGGTGACTGGAATTTTCGGCATGTTGTCGGGCGTCAGGCCGGGAGGCGATACACGAGCAGGTGATAGGTCTTGTACCGCTCGAACGTTTCCCGGCTACGGTGTCCCGAAAAATACTTGTACTGCAGCTTCCGGAGACGCTTCCGGAACAGCCACATCGCGAATCGCGTGCTCCAGGGATGATTCGCGCTGAAGTAGCGATGGATGGTCAGGCCGGCGGGACGCGCGCGGTTCATGAGCCACTCGTTGAGCAGTTGGAGGTTCGGGCTCACCCGCGTCGTGATGTCCTCATCCTTCAGCAGTTGAAACGGGAAGCGCGACATCGTTTCCAGGTAATCCTTGTGCGGATGGCCTCCGCCAAAGCTCTTGTCGCCGGGCCCACCGTCGCCGTGCGCCGCGGTCTTGAAAAAATCGCAGATGACGAGCGTGCCACCGGGCTTCAGCAGTTGCTGCACGAGGGGCAGCGAATCCGCCGGCTTGATGTACTGGAAGCTTTCACTGAAGAGCACCACGTCGTACTTGCCACGGGCGTCGCCGACCGGGAAGTCCTCGAACTTGCACTCGTGGATCACGGGCTGATAACCCTGACATTCGCCGATCCGCTTCCTGACGAGTGCTCCGAGATCACGCGCGGGAATCACGCCATCGGCGAAGTAGCCACGCCTCAGCATCTGGCTGATCAAGTGACCGGTGCCACATCCCACGTCGAGCACCCGGACCTGGCCGGCTGGTGCCGGAAGCTCGGCGAGCAGCATGTCGCTGTACCGCTGTTGGGCGACGCCGAGGTTCCCGAACTTCAGCTCGAGATCAGGATCCCACAGTCCATAATGAAGATCCTCGACGTTCCCGAGTTGTTGCGCAAGGACGAGACCGAGTTCGCGACTGTGCATGGGCGTGAATCGTGAGGTCGTGAGATCGTGAGATCGTGACTCGTGACTCGTGACTCGACACTGCGGCGGCGGTCTGCGCTCGTTACGCGGGAAGATGCACCAAAATGCGGATCGCGTTAGTACTAGCGACGGGCCTGACGGTCGATTTCGTCCTGTCGGCGCAGGGCTTCGTTCCAGTCGATGGCGGGCGCCACTTCCTGATCCGCGAGGGCAAGGCTTTCCAGAGCGCGCTGGATTACCGGAGCGCCGAGTTCCGGTGGGAGTGACTGGCCGAATTCGAGCTCCGCGCGTCGACACAGGCGTTCCTCCCGCGCGCGGTCGCGGGCATACCGGCTGACCCCCATGCGATCGACGCGGGCATGGATGCCTTCGTGAATGATCGATGACGCCACCGGGGCGGCGGTGATGTCGCGCCGATTGAGGAACGTCAGTTCCGCCACGCAGGCGCCTTCGTCGGGAATCCACGCGCCCCGGCACGGAAATCGAACGACGCGGAGTTCGTCGAGGTCGCGCTGCAGATGTCGCAGGCGCCACGGCTGGTAGCGCGCGATCAGCGTGAGTGCTTCATCGAGACGTTGAATCACGTCCGGTGTGGCGATGTCGGGCCGGGTGTTTTCGACGGTAACAGGTATGCCGTGCAGCACGTGCCTTTCGAGCGTCATGTGATTCACCTCGCTTCAACGACGGTCGTTAACCGTCGTACCGCGGCCAGGGCTGTTCGTGCCTGCCCGAGACGGGTCCGTGCAGCCGAAATGACCTGCGTGGTCGGTGCCGCGTCTGAATCCTCGACGATGCTGTAGAGTGTCATGAGCTCGTTCTGCAACTGCGGAATGGCCCGAACCTGCCCGCTGGTACCAGGTCCTCCGCTGCGCCCGCCGCGCCCGCCGCGCCCGCCGCGCCCTTGGCCCTCGCCCTCGAGCAGTGCCAGTTGCCGATCGAAGTTGGGCAGTGAATCGGCGCGCGGCCCGCGCGCGGTCGCGGCCTGCTGCGTGATGCTGGCGCGCAACTCACGGACCTTCGTTCGGGCGCTGCCTAACGCGTTGACGGTCCGGTACAGCTCGAGGTGGAGCGAGTCGCGTGCCGCCAGGTCCGCCGCGGGCGTACGAACCCGTGGATCCATGCGCACGCGCACCGGCTGGGTATATGACTGGCCATCGACCGTCAGCCTCACCGTGTAGGTCCCGGGCGTCACCATGGGGCCGAGGGGCTCGGGCACCGTGCGGCCCGGGATCGCCGAAATCGGGAAGGAAAAGTTCGTGACCCCCGGCCGCGGGTATCGCAGGTCCCAGGTGAACCGATGGAGTCCGGGATCCGCCTTCAGCTCGGGCCAGGGCGCGATCCAGTACCAGGGCCAGTGGCCTTCGGCGGTCGGATTGGGGTTCGGGTTCATGCCCTTGACGTAGTGCCTGACGACGGCGCCGGTCCGGTCGAGTATGTCGAGCGAGAGGTCGTTGGCGGCCTGTCGCAGGTGATAGGAGATGACGATGCCGTCGGGCGGATTCTCCGAGCGCGGCTCGTCAGGCGGGATGGGCGTGTCGGTGTAGAGGCTGGCGCGCACGCGCGTCGCGATCCCGGGCCGGAACAGGTGCGCCGGTGCCTGGAGGGTGGCGGGCGTAACCTGTCGCAGCGGCGTGATGTCGTCGAGGATCCAGAAGCCGCGTCCGTGCGTGCCGACGACGACGTCGTCATCCTTGATGACGAGGTCGCGGATCGAGGTCGCGGGCATGTTGAGGCGAAGCGATTCCCAGTGATCGCCATCGTCGAACGACACCCAGACCTGGGTTTCGCTCCCGGCGAACAGCAGGCCGCGCCGGCGCGGATCCTCGCGCACGACGTTGATCGTGGCGCCGGAATCGATCCCGTTCACGATGCGGGTCCAGGTCCGTCCGCCGTCACGCGTGCGGTAAATGTGCGGGCGCAGATCATCGAGCCGGAGGGTGTTGACTGCGGCATACGCGGCGAGCGTGTCGAAATGCGAGGCGTCCATGATCGACACCTTGGCCCAGGGCGTCATCCCGGGTGGTGTCACGTTGCGCCAGGTGGTCCCGCCGTTCCGGGTGACCTGGATCAGGCCATCGTCGGTGCCGGCCCAGATGATGCTTTCCTTCAGGTACGACGGCGCGATCGTGTACACGACACCTGGGTGCCGGGCGGTGGCCGACGGCGACGTCGCATAGGTTCCCACGTTAGGCGGTACGACCGAATCGCGGCGCGTGAGGTCGGGGCTGATCTCCCTCCAGGACTTCCCGCCGTTCACCGTCTCCCAGATGGTGTTGGCGCCGAAGTACAGCTTGCGCGGATTCACCGGCGAAAAGAGGATCGGGGCCGTGCGCAGCATCCGGTAGTTCGCGTCGCGGAAGGGCTTGGGCGCGACATTCTGTGTCTGCCCCGTGCGGTAATCGAATCGCGTGACCTTCCCGCCGTACATGATGTTCGGGTCGAGCGGGTCGGGTGCGACGTAGCCGTATTCCTCGACGCCGACCGGCCGCCATTCGCGATTCGTGATCTGGCCGTCGTTCCCGCGACTGGCGACGCACGCCGAGCCGGACTCCTGCTGGCCGCTGCAGACCCGGTACGGCCAGGAGTTGTCCGTCGTCACGTGGTACATCTGGGCCGTGGGCTGGTTGTACCACGAGCTCCACGTCTGGCCGCCGTTGACCGTGATGACCGCGCCCTGGTCCGCCGCCAGCAGGATGATGTCCGGGTTGTCGGGATTGATCCAGAAGCGGTGGTAGTCATCACCGCCAGGCGCGCCGCGGAGCATGTTCCACGTCGCGCCGGCGTCGGTCGACTTCCAGGCCACGATGCTGCCGCTGAAAATCGTGTTTGCGTCGCGGGGATGCACCTTGATCTCGGCGAAGTCGGATCCACGGTTATGCACGCGCGCGTCGTTGCTGACTTTTCGCCAGCTCGCCCCGGCGTCGTCGGAGCGGTAGATGCCACTCCGCGCACCGGCGTCGATGGTCACATACAACCGGCGCGGATCAGATGGCGCCACCGCCAGTCCGATGCGGCCAAGCCCCTCGTCGAACGTGGGAAGCCCGTTCATGATCGGCGTCCAGGTGTTCCCGCTATCGGTCGACTTGAACAGGCCACTGCCTGGGCCCTGCCAGACGCCGTTCTCCCACGGGCCCTGTCTCGACTCCCAGGTCGCGAGGTAGAGCGTGTTGGGATCGTCGGCGGCGAACGCGACATCGATCGCGCCGGTGTTCACGTCGCGGTACCAGACCTTCTGCCAGGTCCGGCCGCCGTCGGTGGAACGGAACAGTCCGCGCCCCTCGTTAGGCCCGTACGGGTGACCGAGCACGGCGACGAAGAGGCGGTCCGGGTTCCGGGGATCGACGATGATCTGCGGGATCTGCTGTCCATCGCGCAGGCCGAGGTGGGTCCAGGTTTTCCCGGCGTCGACGGACTTGTAGATCCCGTCGCCGGTCGATGTAGAACACGTTAGGCTGCTGCGGGACGCCGGCGGCGGCCTTCGTGCGCCCGCCGCGATACGGCCCGATGTCACGCCATTTCAGCTCGCGATAGAGGCTCGATTGCGCACCGAGTTCCGTGCCAGCCAGGAAGGTGCCGATGGCCAAAAGCGCCAGTACGATCCGTTTCACGCGGGGCTCACCTGGATAGAGGCTGGAAGGAACGTGCCTGTCGTGGGCCGTGCTGACCAGTGCGCCTCGTCACCTGGCGCACGACTATCACGTGCAGCGAACGGCCCTCGCCCGTGCGCGTGACGGCTGGGCATTCGCATTTGCGACCAGGGCGGTCGCTCGACCGGTCATTTCGCGGCCACCGGCCAGCACGCTGTCGAACTGGACCTGCACGCCGACCGGCCACCATTGCGGAAACAGCACGACCGACCATCCAGCCTTCGTCCGTTCCCACATCATCGCGTTGTTGCGGGCGGCGCTGGTGTCGCGCAAGTAGACCGAATCGCGGACGCGCTGCACGCGAGTGGCGAGGTCGGCCGCCTGACCGTCATGTCCCGCGGCTGCCCAGTCGAGCGCCGGCGTCCAGGCGCCGAACGCGAAGCGCCAGCACGTCGACGATGGCTCCTGCACGTCCGACTGGCTTTCGACGAGGCCCAACCCGAGGAGCAGGACGATGGAGCCGATCAACGTGTGCATCTACGCCTCTGGTACCGGTCAGGTGCGCTGGAGGACTCTGGATGTTATCAGGAGCCCAACCGCTACCGCCATGAGGAAGGCGCCGAGGGAAATCCCGTTGAATCCGCCCGGTTCGACGGCGATTCTCGCGCCTTGCAGCACCACGAACGCATTGCGAAATCCCGATGCAAAGCCGCGCAGCGCGATGAACGCGATCACCGGTACGGCCGCCGTGACGGCGATGCCCGCGTAAGGCCATTTCCGCGGCACGCGCAACGCCACGATGAACAGCGCGAGGACTGAGACCCATAGCGCCGCGAACGTGAGCGGATAGGCGCGTCGCACCTTCGCGACGTCGTCGTCCCCGCCCGGCGCCACGGCGCATAACGCGGCATCTCCCAGTTTCGGCCACCACCGGCACGCGACGGCAGGCTCACTGAGGGAATCGGATCCCATGTCCCGTATGCCGATCGGCGATACCAGCAACTGATGCCCGTTGGCCGCGTACACCTGGGCCCACGGCGACGTTGCCGCGCGCTGGAACAGGATCGCGGAGGCGGCAATCAGGAGCATCGCGATGCCCTCGAGCAGGCGCGTTCTCCGCGGAATTTCCGTGGCGGGGTTCAAGTCAGCCGGTCGTCACGGTGACCGTTACGTCGGCGATCGCGACCGCGATCGTACCGTAGAGGGGTCAACGCCGCTTGAACGCTTCGACGAGCGTGGCGGCCGAAGCCCCGTCGGTGCCGCGGATGGTAAACTCGAGCTGCACCGAGTTGAACACGGTGACGTCTGTCCGTGCCTGACGAGCACGATCGACGACGCCGTGCACCTTCACGGTCACGGGCCCGATCGGGACCTTCGTGTCGTCGGCGATGACCTGGACCAGCTCCACGCCGCAGGCGGCCACGGAAGTGAGGAAGAGCTCGGGCGGCGTGACTTCCTCGCCGGGACACCGGTTCTGCACCGGTCCATCGACGATGAAGTGGTGCGTGCGGGCGCTGACGAGCACGCGACCGAAGACGTCGGTCGTGCGAGCAGCGACGTCATATTCCCGGACGGTTGACGGCGGGGCGTTCACGTGACGAAGGTGGTGACTGGTGATGGCGACTCATGACGCTTCCAGGGACTGGCGAAAGGTAATTCCTCGATCGAACTCGCGCGCCCTCATGACGCCTTGCTACGTTCCGGGAACAGGCCTCAACCCGCCAGGCCGGGCTGCCTAACGGCAAAACACGACGTGGCGGTACCTCAGGTCGGTCTCACGTGCGGCAACCCATTCCCACCTTGCGCGCCACGCCCAGGGACGGCTCATTGACGGGGCGGATCAATGAAATCACCGGTGTCCCGCATCGCCGTCGCCCAGGGGCTACGCCGGGACGCGCATGGAGTCGCATGATCAACGCGTTCGTGAAGTCGACTGCCCCCGGGATCCGGCGACGGCTGTATGTCCTCATCGCGAGCGGCCTGCTCGCGCCGATCGCAAATGCCCAGGATCACAGTGGCGACTGGATCAGGTTGTTCAATGGTCGCGATCTATCAGACTGGATCGTGAAGATCGCGAAGCACGACCTGGGCGAGAACTACGCCAACACGTTTCGCGTCGAGCATGGCGTGCTGACGGTCGGCTACGAAGGGTATGCGTCGCTGGATTCGCAGTTCGGTCACCTGTTTTTTCGCGAGCCGTTTTCCGACTATCACCTGGTGGTCGAGTACCGGTTCACCGGCAACTGGCTGAGCGACACGCCGGACTGGGCGCGGCGGAACAGCGGCGTGATGCTGCACGCGCAGGATCCGCGCACGATGCGGAGAGACCAGGATTTCCCGATCTCGATCGAGTTGCAGTTCCTGGGTGGCTTGGGCGATGGCCGCGCGCGCAGTACGGCCAACATGTGTTCGCCGGGTACCGAGGTGGACATCGACGGCCAGACAGTGCAAGGTCACTGCGTGAACTCGCGCTCGCCGACCTTTCACGGCGATGAATGGGTGCGGGTGGAGGCGATCGTCTGGGGCGATTCGCTTGTCCGGCACATCGTGAACGGCGACACGGTGATGACCTACACGCACCCGCGCGTGGGCGGCGGCAACGTGAGTCGGCACGATCCGGCGCAGAAGGTCGACGGCCGTCCGCTATCATCCGGCTGGATTGCGCTCCAGAGCGAAGGCCATCCCATCGAGTTCCGCCGCGTCGACCTCCGCCGCCTCCACCGCTAACCGGGCCGAACTGCGGTCGGTTCGGTGTTAGTTCGGCTATCTTCGGCGTCAATTCGGGAAATTCGGATAGTTCGGGGTCAGACCCCGAACTATGGGGCGGTCAGGCGCTGCGGAGGGTTGGGTAGGAACCGCTCGCGCCCACACCCGCCACCTCCACCCTGTTCCGGCCCAGCGCCTTGGCCCGGTACAGCGCCTTGTCGGCCCGCGCGATCAATTCGCCCGGCGCGGTTGGCGTCTCCGCCGCGCTCACGCCGAGGCTGATCGAAACCACCATCCCTGTGGACGATCCGAGGTGTGGAATCCGCAGGTCGTGAATCGCCTTGCGCATCCGCTCCGCCATGCTGCGCGCGTCCTCGAGGGACGTCCTCGGCAACACTACCGCGAATTCCTCGCCGCCCATCCGCGCGATCCGGTCCGACGTGAACCGCAGCGACGCTCGCAACATCGCGGCCACGCGCCGGAGGCAGTCGTCACCGATCTGGTGACCATAGGCATCGTTGAACGCCTTGAAGGCATCGATGTCGATAAGGATCACCGCAAACCGCTCGTCACGCGCGAACAACTCGTTGAGCTGCTCATCCAGCGCCCGCCGGTTGGCGAGCCCGGTGAGCGCGTCGCGCTGCGCGAGATCGTGCAACTGCTCGACCATCGCCGCCAGGCGCGCCCCCTGGATGCGCCCGTGCACGCGGTGCAGGTAATTGAGCCGGTACTCACGCTCGAGCGTGTAGTTCGCCGTCAGCGTCGCCGCGATCGTCATGACGACGAGTCCCACGCTCCCGGGCACCGGGACGTTCATGAGCAATGGTACGACCGTCTGGACTGTGAGGATCGACAGGCAGGCCGTCAACGCGTACCAGAAACGCAGGCGCACCACCACGGTAATGAACAGGAGGACGATCGTCAGCGCGCCGCGATTGGTCCCGACATCACCATGCTCGGAGAACGTGATGAGCAGGATGATGCTGGTGGGCGCCACGATGTTCGCCACCATCATCGCCAATTCCCGGGCCGCCGGCCTGACGCCCCACCAGATGGCGAAGGTGATCGCGATCAGGACGGGCGTTATGAGGGCGATGCGAACGGCCGACTGGGCCTCGACCACCAGAGGTGTCGCGAGTCCGTTCACCGCCAGCATCGTGTACAGGATGCCCAGGCCGATCCAGAGGATTCCGACGCCAACGAGGTGCCGGCTGCGTTCATGGGCGGTCTCGTACTCGAAAAGCCGTTCGAGATCGGAGGGGAAATACATCCATGGGAAGCCGCGTTCGAGCGCGCGCGTCACGTCCGCCTCGTAGGGACCGAGGTTGGTGACGGGCGCTACTGCTGGTTTGCGCGTGAGACGTAACAAGGGCGATCGCTGACTGATCCGAACGGTGGAATGCGTCGAAGCGGGTCGTCGCCAGGCATCTGCGGCGGCATCGTATGACTGTACATGCCGGGCCTGAGTCACGAATGGCGGCGCTCGAGGTGCCAGGACTCGCGAGGAGGCCTTTCCGAGGCCAGTTTCCGCTCGTGATTGAAGACCTGCCGAAGCCGAGCGCGCGGAGATGGGAACGCACCCGCTGACCGGGCGATTTGCGATGCTTCTGCTGCTTGTCCTGCTCGTCGGGGCCGCGGGGCAGGAGCCGCGCTCCGGCAACCCGATTCTTCCGGGCTGGTACGCCGATCCCGAGGCGCACGTGTTCGAGGGTCGCTACTGGATCTATCCCACGTATTCGGCGCCGTATGACCAGCAGGTGTTCATGGACGCGTTTTCGTCCACGGACCTCGTGACCTGGACAAAGCATCCACGGATCGTCGACACCGCGAGTGTGAAGTGGGCGCGACGCGCGGTGTGGGCGCCCTCGGTCGTGTTCAAGGACGGCTGGTATTACCTGTTCTTCGGGGCGAATGACATCCAGAACGACCAGGAGCGCGGCGGGATCGGCGTGGCGCGCTCGCGGCGGCCGGACGGTCCGTTCGTCGACCACCTCGGCAAGCCGCTCATCGATGCGTTCCACAATGGTGCGCAACCGATCGACCAGAACGTGTTCCGCGACCGCGACGGATCGTACTACATCGTCTACGGCGGCTGGAGGCACTGCAACATCGCCAGGCTGAATGACGATTTCACCGGCTTCGTTCCGTTCCCGGACGGCTCCACGTTCAAGGAAATCACGCCGGCCGGGTATGTCGAAGGGGCGTACATGCTCCAGAAGGGCGACAAGTACTACTTCATGTGGTCGGAGGGTGGCTGGACGGGGCCTAACTACGCGGTGGCGTACGCCATCGGCACGTCACCGTTTGGTCCGTTCGAGCGTGTCGGGCGGATCCTTCGGCAGGACTCGACCGTTGCGACCGGGGCCGGGCATCACTCGGTGCTTCAGGCGGGGGACTCGTCATACATCGTGTACCACCGCCGCCCACTCGGCGAAACGGATCGCAATCATCGCGTGGTCAGCATCGATGTGTTGCGCTTCGACGAACGTGGGTTCATTCAGCCGGTGGTGATCACGACAGCCGGAGTGGAGCGCAACCCGATCCGGTGATCGATCGGTATCGAAGAGGAAAGCGCGGCGCTGGCGCCTGCTCACGCGGCTGACGACGACGCTCTTCGACGTCGTACCTGACGGATGGTTCCTGTTGTCCAAGCCCCCTGGTGCCGATGACCGACCCGATGCAGTGATCATCGTGCAGAACTTTTTCGCAGTACTCCGGTCCAGGGTGAAGCCGAAGTAAAGAGGATCGCGCCGCAACCTCGCCGCCAGATCAAGCCAGCAGATTCAGGCTCACACTCGATAGATCGTGATCGCGGTATCGTCGACGATTCGGCGCAACACGCCAGCCGGAATTTCGTGATTCCGTTCATGCTCAACGGCGAGCACGCGCGCGAACCGGGTCGCCGTCCAATGCCCGATCACCCGATCGAGCATCCGGGAGCCGTATGGAGGATCGACAAAGGCCAAATCATAGGCGCCTTCGCTCAAAGCAGCCGCGAATGGCAGTGCATCCTTCTTGAAGATCCGCGTCCGCTCCTTCAAGCGGAGCGCGACGACGTTGGCCTTGAGCGCATGCAGGCTTGCGGGACGCGTCTCGACGAAGTCACAGCGCCTGGCCCCGCGCGAGATCGCCTCGAGGCCAAGTGCCCCGGTGCCGGCGAAGAGGTCGAGCACACTCGCGGCGGGGAGATCCTTCGCAAGGAGGTCGAGCAGGGTGCCCCGCACGTGTTCCGCCGTTGGGCGCACGCGGAAGTCGTTTGGCGACGTGAGGTCGCGACCCGCAAACTTGCCGCCGATAATTCTCATCGGAACCGGGCCCCGACGTGATTCACCATGGATGGAGCCGCAGGTCAGAGGGTGCGGAGCGTCGTATCTTGTTCGATCTTGAACGCGGCGAACATATGCCGGATGGCGGTGCAGTGGAATCTACCGTTTTCGCTGAGCACTCATGATCATCATCGGATTGACTGGACGAAATGCCGGCGGCAAAACCACCGCGGGCGAGATGCTGACCGCCAAGGGGTTCTCGTACCTCTCATTGTCAAACGTCATCCGCGAAGAGGCAAAACGGCGCGGTCTGGACGAGGTTCGAGAGAACCTGATTGCGCTCGGCAACGAGTTGCGGGAGCGACATGGACCAGGGGCGCTCGCGGAACTCACGGTCGCGCGAATGCAGGCCGACCGGAACTACGTCATCGACAGCATCCGGCATCCCGCCGAAGTCGCGGCACTGAAAAAGGCGGGCTCGTTTTCGCTCTTCCACATCTTTGCGCCGCTCGAAGCCCGTTTCGAGAGATCGCTCGCACGCAATCGTGCTGGTGATGCCGGGACACTGCAGGACTTCATTCGCATGGAGGAGCGCGAGTTTGCCAGCAGCAACGCCGCCGCGCAACAACTGCTCGAAACCGAGCGACTCGCCAACCGCACGATCGAGAACAGCGGCACGATCGATGAATTCGCGTCGCAACTGAACATCGCCCTTCGCGAGGTCGAGGTGGCTTCGGCACGGCCGTCGTGGGATCAGTATTTCATGGACATCGCCAAACAGGTTGCGGCGCGCAGTAACTGCATGAAGCGACAGGTAGCTGCTGTCATCGTTTCCGAACGGCGCATCATCAGCACCGGCTACAACGGCACACCGCGCGGCGTGAAGAACTGCAACGAAGGCGGCTGCCCGCGTTGCAATGGCTTCAGCGAGAGCGGCAAGAACCTCGATGAGTGCCTGTGCTCGCACGGCGAGGAGAACGCCATCGTGCAGGCGTCGTACCATGGCATCGCGATCAGGGACGCGACGCTCTACACCACGTTCTCCCCGTGCCTGATGTGCAGCAAGATGATCATCAACGCCGGAATCCGGCGGGTGGTCTACTACGATGCATACCCGCTGAACGACACCGCGACGCGAATGCTCAATGAAGCAGGAGTCGATTTGGTGAAGTTGAAGAGCTGAGCCGACGTTGCCCGACCGTGCGCGTCGGATTCCTGGCTACTCGGCCTTCAGCGTGACCGTCGGGTCGACGCGGGTCGCGCGCAACGCGGGCACGACGCAGGCGATGACGGTCGCGAACGCAACGACCAACATCGAAGCGACGAAGGCCGGAACGTCCATCGCGGAGGTCTGGAACAGGAGGTCCTCCAGCCCGGATCCAAGCAGTACCGCGCCGAGACTGCCGGCTACCAGGCCGACCACCGTGCGCTTGCCGGCTCCGCTCAGGACGAGACGCAGCACGGTCCCATGCGTGGCTCCCAGTGCCATCCGGATTCCCAGTTCGCGGCGCCGCTGCAGTATGCCGTACGAGATCACCCCGAACAAACCGATCGTCGCGATGATTGTGGACACCACACCGAACGCGACGAAGACCGCACGTCCCAGACGCCACGGACGCGTATAGGGATCGAGGAATTTCTTCATGGGCGACACCTCGACCAACGGTGGTGGAGCGTCGCCCGCCAGGATCGCATCGCGAACTGGTGCAACGAGAGCGGCGGTCGGCAACGCCGTTCGCGCAAAGAGGTAATGATTCGTCTGGCTCACGGGAGCTTGCGCCAGGGGCAGGTAATACCTCGGCGAATGCGTCTTCTCGATTGGCGAACGTCTCGTGTCCTGGACGATGCCGACGATGGTGCGACACGGCATGGTATCGGCGCCGATCCTGAAGCAGTTGCCGATTGCATCACCGGCGGGCCAGAACGTGCGCGCCATCGTGGCATCCACGATGGTCACGAGCGGCGTTGTCGCGCCATCTTCCGCGCCAAACTCCCGTCCTCGTTGCAGCGCCAGTCCCATCACTGCAAAGAATTCCGGGGTCATCGCGATGAACGTTGGATAACCGAGTGCATTCGGGCCTATCCCCGGCAGCTGATCCCGACCCGGCAGATGAACGGTTGGGCTGGACGATGGCCGATATGGAGCGGTCAGGCTGGCTGCCACGAGATCGACACCGGGGACCGCGCGTACGCGCGCCGTCGCATCGCGCAGGAACTGCGCCGCGCCCGCTGAGTCGCGAGCCTGGCCATGGTCGACGTGTACGGCGACAATGCGACCGACGTCGAAGCCGAGATTCAGCCCGTCCAGGCGCCACATGCTGCGGACAAAGAGTCCCGAGCCGACCAGAAGGACGACGGCGCACGCCACCTGGATGACGACCAGCGCGTCCCCCATCAGGGATCCCCGCCGACTGGATCCACGCGCCGCCTCGCGCAGGACGTCGCCAACCTTCGTGCGGAGTTGGAGTGCGACGGGGACCACAGACATGACCACGACGCTGCTCGCGGTGACCAGCCCGATGAGGATGCTGTCGCGCAGTGAGGTGCTCGCGATCTCCGCGCCCACCGGAAGCAGCAGGCTCCACACGAAAGGACCCGACCAGCGCGACATCATGACAGCCATGAGACCGGCGAGAATCCCGAGCAGGAGGCTTTCCAGCACCACGCTTCTCGCCAGCCGCAACCGGCTCACGCCCAGGGCCACCGCCACAGCCGTTTCACGGCGACGTTCGAGCCCGCGAAGCAGCATGAGGTTCGCGACATTGGCGATCGCGATGATGAGCACGAGGATTGAAACACCCTGGAGCCACAACGTGACGCGCGCGTCCGTCGTCATCTCGCCCTCGGGTTTTCGCCCCGGGACGAGGGCCGCTGTTAGCACGCGAGCCGTCGAATCGAACTGCGGTAGCCCCCGGCGCGACGTCTGGTAGAGCCGCGTGGCCTCGGCTTGCATCGCCTGTTGCGTGGTGCCGGCGTGTGGCCGCGCCAGCATCATGAGCATGCGGAAGTCCAGGCGTGTCTGCCAGTTGGCCGGGAGCGACGGTGACGACCCTAACGGGATGAAGGCATCTACCGGCGCAATCCCGGCACCCGTAAAGCCGCGGGGCGCGACACCAACGATGGTATAGCGCTCGCCGTTCAGCTGATGTCGCTGCCCACGACGTCGGACTCGGCGAGCTCGCGCGTCCAGAGCGAGTGACTGATCACGACCGGGCGCTCGCCAGATTCATCACCGTCGAAAAACCGGCCCAAGGCAGGACGGGTGCCGAGCAGGGTGAAGTACCCTGGCGTTACCGCGGTCACCGAGGCCGTTCGGTGTGTGCTGCCGGTGCGAAGCGGCATCGATTGCGTGAGGTATCCCGCTATGTCGAAGGCTGGCTGCGCGTCGAGCAGGGCACGGAAAAACGGATACGGAGCTCCGACCCAGACAATTCGACCCGCTTTTCTCGCCTCGTCGAAACGGAGATGGACGACATCACGCGCATCGCGAATATGCGGGGGCGGGCTCAGGAGCAGCCGGTCCGTGACGGCAAACATGGCGGCATTGGCGCCGATACCCAGTGCCAGGGTGAACGCGGCAATGGTGACGTATCCCGGCCGCCGCGAGAGCACTCGCGTCGTACGTTTCAGGTCCGTCCAGAGGTCTGCGATGTGTTCCCCGACCGACTGTCGGCGCGACGCGTCTTCGTCAATGCG
>CAMPKM010000009.1 GCA_946887155.1 uncultured Gemmatimonadota bacterium | reverse complement strand
CTCGTGGATGTTCAAGGTTGGTCAGTTGGAGGGTTGTGAGCTTTTGAGAGTTGATGAGGTGAACAGTTTAACGGTTCGCCCTCACCAACGGTTCAACTGCTTTACGGCGGCGAGCGCAGCAGACGGCCCAGCGCCTCATAGGCGGCCCCGATGCCTGACCAGTCGCCCCGACGCATGGCTTCTCGCATGGATTCGTAGAGTGCGTTCACGCGCCGGCGGAAATCCTCTGGCGTGAGTGGTGGCGCTACAGCGACCGGATGCGGCAGGCCGGCCGCATCGATAAAGGTCTGCGCGGTCACCGCGGCAGTGCCACGATGAATCGTGGCCGCCAGAACCTGCGGTGCACCGTCGGGTCGAACGATGTACTGCGACTGCAGCGCCACGAATCCTTCGAACGTCGGCAGGATCCTGATCGACCCGACCAGCGGACGTGTGACCCGTTCCCGTCCACGAAAGGAATCGGCGGACGCCTGCATCTCCGTGGCGAGCTTGTTCCAGCGCGGACCTCGATCGTTGGCGCGAATCCATCGCATGCGGAAATCGGCGCCACCCGGAGACACCAGGAGGCCGCGCAGCTCATCGGTCGGATCGAGCAGCGGGATGGCCAGCGTCACCTGGTTCGTCCCGCGATTCAGGAACGGCGCCGGGTCCATGACGGCGGAAACAGAATCGGTGACGCTGCCCGGCAAATGCGCGCGGACCTCGAACTCCCCGCGCAGTCCGGCCTGGGCGAGCACGCGAGCCACCATCAAGGTGCCGTCCCAGGCGGGCGGCAGGCGGCTCAGGAACTCGCTGTCGAAAACCGACGGATCGCTGAACAGTTCGGGAAAGCGCAGCATCCACGACTCGGCCATCGGGCCGGCCCGGGGAGACGCGATCGTCGTGACCCGCCCCGTGTGGCCGTTCACCACCGCCACGCCGGCCAGGTGCGCATAACGAGCGTCGGTGCCGGCCAACCGCTGGCTGCTGCTGAGCGGATACCAGTCGGAGGTGGCGTACAGGTGCACCGACCAGAAGACCGAATCCCGCCAGACGACCGGCGCCACCCGGCTGCCCTGTGCGAAGAACGGATAGAGATGCGTGATGCGGTCGCGGACGTCGCGCCGGAGCAGGATGCGGGGAGCCGGCGCGGACGGCACGGCATTCAGGAGCGCCGGGTTCTGCAGGTGCCAGGCATGGGCCACGCGCGAAACGAACGAATCGAGCGACCGTGCCACGATGCTGCTGCCGGTATCCGACAGCACGTAGTAGGTGGTGGCCGAGTCGTGCACCAGCACACCGCGCAACGTGGTCGCCAGGTCCGGGTCCTCCAGGGAGATGGGCGCCCCCCGGTCGTCGGTGACGTCCGCCGCGACCCTCGTCAGGCTCCACGCCGGCAACGACTCCGCCGACGCCGCGCCTAACGGCTGCTCGAGGGAGAACGCTACCAGCCGGCCGTCCTGTCCCTGCCATCCGAGGGCGCCATTGGGGCGGGCGCCCTGGCGCGGCCCGCCGACGACCTGCCGCATGATGTCGGCGTCCCAGACCGACGCGCCGCGGATCGCATCCGCGAATGCCGGCGCGGCGTCCGCGAGCACAGTCCGATCGACGCCGTCGACCGCGTACGCACGCCGGGAATAGGCGTTGCGGATCTCGCGATACGAATGATCCTGCGCTTCCTGGTCTTCAGCCATCACGAAACGGCCACCGACGGCCGGGACGAGCTGGCTCACGCCGATCGCGGCCAGCAGCATCACCGTGATCGCGATGAACGCGGCGCGCACCTGGCCGATCCAGCCCGTCCACACGACCAGCATGCCTGACGCGACGGCCAGCATTGCCAGCGACAAGTTCGCGGGAATGCCGATCCGGTGATCGACTGCCGACAGGGCGCCGAGGGGGCCGGTGCCGTTCCGCAGGAGGTCGAACGCGTCGAGTCGGTAGCTCCACGCCAGCAGGAACAGCAGTACCCCGGCAAGGACGGAGATGTGGCGCCGGACGTGCCCACTCACCTGCAGTTGCCCGCTGTCCCACCGCAGGCTCGGCGTGAGTGCATAAAGGAAGATCACCAACAGGGTAACCGCGACGAGCGCGATCATTGCCCAGATGTACGATCCAGCTTCGAACGGCAGTTGATACAGCCAGGTGCCCAGGTCGAGGCGGAAGTACGGATCGGTCTCGCCAAACGGGAGTCCGTTGCGCATGAGCGCGACGGACAGCCAGTCGCCCTGCGGCAGCGCGAACGCAATGCCGATCATGAACGACAGCGCCAGTACGGAACTGTTGAGGATGCGTGCCGACACTTCTTCGCTGAACTCGAGGTTCCCGATGCGTCGTGGGAGCCGCAGCGATTTCACCGACCGCCGCACCGCGTACAGGTTCGCGAACGCAAAACTCGCGACGATCGCAAACGCGCTGGCGCGCAGCAGCGTCAGGCTCCACGCGCGCTCCCACCACAGGCGTGAGGCGCCCTGAACGGCATACCACTGGTAGTCCACGTACCATGCGGACAGGACGCGACCGGCCAGCAGGACGATCGCGATCGCGACGATGCCGAGCAACAGCCAGCGTCGCGACATCATGTCAGGGTGTGATGCCCTGCGCGCGCAACCAATCCTCCATCAGGCGCTGGATCTCCGCCAGCCGCTCCGGAGTGCGCGCTTCATAACGAGTAACCAGCACCGGTTGCGTGTTCGACGCCCGGATCAGGCCCCAGCCGTCGCCGAACAGCACGCGCACGCCGTCAACGTCGATGACGTCGTAGAGTGCACGAAAGTGTTTCACGGCGCGATCGACGACCTCGAACTTCAGCTCGTCCGGGCAATCGACACGGATTTCCGGCGTCGACACGAACTTCGGGACGTCGCTCAGCATCTGCTTCACGCTCATGCCTGACGCGGCAACGATTCGCAGCAAGCGCGCCGCCCCGTACAGCGCGTCGTCGTGGCCGTAGAAGCCCTCCGCAAAGAACATGTGGCCGGACATCTCGCCGGCCAGCGGCGCCTTGAGCTGCTTCATCCGGTCCTTGATCAGCGAGTGTCCTGTCTTCCACATGACCGCGGTCCCACCGGCCGCCTCGATGGCCTGCGGCAGTGCCTGCGAGCACTTCACGTCGAAGATGATCGGCTGGCCAGGACCGGTCCGCGCCAGGACATCGCGCGCGTACAGGATCAGGATGTGATCACCCCAGACGATTCCCCCCTCGCCGTCGACGACACCGATGCGATCGGCATCGCCATCGAACGCGATACCGAGATCGGCTCCCTTCGCCTTCACCTCGCGAATGATGTCGTGAAGGTTCTCGACGACCGTCGGATCGGGATGATGGTTCGGGAACGTGCCGTCGCTCTCGCAGAACAGGTAGGACACGTCGATGCCCATGCGGTCGAACAGTTGTCGCGAGACGACCGCGCCGACGCCGTTCCCGCAGTCGATCACCACCTTGAGCCGGCGCTTGAGGGGGCCGGTCCGGGCGACCACGTCATCGACATAGCGATCGATTACGCCTTCGCTGCGCACCGATCCCGATCCGGCGGCAAAGTCGCCCTTCACGATCAGGTCACGCAGCGCCTCGATACCGGAACCGTGCAACGATTCATGTCCCACGCACAACTTGAAGCCGTTGTATTCGGGCGGATTGTGCGACCCCGTGATCTGGATCCCGCCCACCACCGGCAGGTGGTGCAGACTCCAGTACATCAGCGGGGTTGGAACCACGCCGATGTCGATGACGTTGGCGCCTGTGCTCGTCAGGCCTTCGACGAGCGCGTCGCGCAGCAGGCCGCCGCTCGGCCGGTTGTCGCGCCCGACGGAGACGGCGCCGGACAGGTCGCGCTGCCGCAGCAACGTCCCGTACGCGCGACCGATGGCGGTCGCGGCGTCGACCGTGAGGTCCTTGTCGACGATGCCGCGGATGTCGTACTGCCGGAAAATGCCGGGATGAATGGCCATGGGCGCGTGTGGCGTTCCAGTGTGGTTACAGCACGATACTCGCCGATCCGCCCGTTCGGAACGCGCCAACGGTGGCGCGCTTGCCGTTAGGGTCGAGGCGTATTCGGGATGGCGGCCGCCGCCGGCATCGCCGGCAGGATCTCCGTACCACCCCGGGCCCAGCGAACGACCGGATCGGGGTAGACGCCGAATACCAGCAACAATACGGCGGAGGCCACGATGACGGCGCCCGACATACCTCCCACCACCGGAAGCGGTGGCGCATGCTCCGGCCGCGGCTTCATGAACATCACCATCACCACGTAGAGGTAGTATCCGGCGGAGATCGTGGTCGCGAGCACCAGCAGTACCGCCAGCCGCACCTGCGGCGCCGCCGCGTCGATCGCGGCCTGCAGGACGTACCACTTGGCGAAGAAACCCATGCCGCCGAAGATCGGGAACCCGAGCATGGCGAGCATGAACACCGTCATGGCGATGGCGGTGCCGGGGCGTTCCGTCCACAGGCCGTGATAGTCTTCGACCCGCTCGCGCGGATGATCCGCCGTACCCAGCGCCACGATGACCGCAAATGCACCCATCGTTGCCAGGGTGTAGGCGAACAGGTAGAACAGCGCCGCGCTGGCCGCTTGCGTCGTCGCGCCCGCAACGGCCACGAGCAGGAAGCCCGTGTGACCGATGCTCGAGTAGGCGAGCATGCGCTTGAGGTTGCGCTGCCTCAGCGCGATGAGGTTGCCGACGAACATCGTCACCGCGGCCAGCCACCACACCGCCGTATGCCAGCTCATGAAGAGATGGCCAAATGCCTCCATCCAGACCCGCAGGAAGGCGACGAACGCGGCCGCCTTCACGGCCGCCGCCATGTATCCCGTGATGGGCGTCGGCGCGCCTTCATACACGTCAGGCGCCCACATGTGGAACGGCGCGGCGGCCAGCTTGAACCCGAAGCCGACCAGGAGCAGCGCGATCCCGGTCAGCAGCATCGGTGACGCACCTAACGACAGCGCCCCGATTCGCCCACCGATCTCGGCGAGGTTGGTCGATCCGGTGGAGCCGTACACGAGCGCGATGCCGTACAGCAGGAAGGCGGTGGAGAACGCGCCGAGCAGGAAGTACTTGAGTGCCCCTTCCGCCGAACGCGCCGAGCGGCGGTTCATGCCCACGAGGACATAGACCGACACCGACATCGTCTCGAGGCCGAGGAACAGGACCATCAGGTCGCGCGCGGCGGCCATGATCATCATGCCGATGGTCGCGAAGAGCACGAGCACGTGCGCTTCCGGCGCGAAGATGCCCTCGCGGGCGTTGTAGTCGATGGAGACACCGATCGCGATGACGGTCGCGAGCAGGAACACGACGTCGGCTGCCCAGCGGAACCCATCGACCGCCACCGGACCGGGCGACGATGACAAGCCGGAAACGCTCATCACCAGCACCACGATCAGCGTCAGGAGCGCCACGATCATCGAGCCCGTTGCCACGCGTCGCTGGTGCGCCGCGCTTTCTGGCTTCCAGGCGGCATAGAGCAGCATGATCATCGCGCCGGCGCAGAGGAGCAGCTCGGGTGCAATCGCCCGGGACAGCTCGATCGGACGCGACAGGTCCAGCACGGTGCCGGAGGCGGCGCTCGCTTGCGCCATCAGGGCGTGGAACATGTCACCGCCCTCCGGGCGTCAGTGACGCCTGCTGGCGTGTGTTACCGCCGACCTGTTCGACGAGTTTTCTCGCCGATGCTTCCATGCGGTCGAGGACGGGTTTGGGGTAGACACCCATCCAGATGATTCCGACGAGGATCGGCACCAGCAGCCCGAACTCGCGCCAGTTCAGGTCTCGTAAGGCAGCGTTGCGAGGCTTGTCGAGCTTGTTGTAGATGATGCGCTGCAGCGCCCACAGCAGGTACGCGGCGGCAAGGATCACGCCGACCGCGGACACGAACGTCAGCATCGGATACGTGCGGAACGAGCCGACCATGACGAGGAACTCGGCCACGAACCCGTTGGTGCCGGGAAGTCCGATGCTGCTCAGCGCCACGATGGTGAAGATGGTTGCGAACAGCGGCATGACCCTGGCAATGCCGCCGTAATCGTCGATCAGGCGCGTGTGGGTGCGTTCGTAGATGATGCCGACGATGAGGAACAGCGCCCCCGTCGACAGGCCGTGCCCGATCATGACCATCAGCGCACCCTGCACGCTCTCGACGGTCAACGCGAAGATGCCTAACATGACGAAGCCGAGGTGCGCGACCGAGGAGTATGCGACCAGCTTCTTGAAGTCGGGTTGCACGAGGGCCACGAGCGATCCGTAGATGATACCGACCACGGCCAGCACGATCATCGCCGTCCGGACCCAGGGATACATCGCGACTTCCGGGAAGAACGGGAGCGAGATTCGCAGGAACCCGTAGGTGCCCAGCTTGAGGAGGATGCCGGCCAGGATCACCGAACCCGCCGTGGGTGCTTCGACGTGCGCGTCAGGCAGCCATGTATGGAACGGGAACATTGGCACCTTGACCGCGAACGCCAGGAAGAAGGCGCCGAACAACCAGAATGACGCGGTCCGCGACAGGTCGAGCGCGAGGATGGCTTCATAGTCGAACGTCGGGCGTCCCGCCGGTGCGCCGGCCTCGATGCCGAGGTACACGATCGCCACCAGCATGATCATCGAGCCGACGAACGTGTAGATGAAGAACTTGAGGCTCGCGTAGATCCGGCGTTCCCCGCCCCAGATCCCGATGATGAAGTACATCGGGATGAGCATCACTTCCCACATCACGTAGAACAGGAACAGGTCCTTCGCGACGAAGACGCCCAGCATGCCGGACGTCAGGATGAGCATGAGGGCGTGGTAGGCGTGAACCTTGCGCTTGACGCTCGTCCATCCGCCAAGGATCGCGAGCGGCATCAGGAAGGTCGTCAGCAGCACCATCATCACTGACAGGCCATCGATGCCTAACGTAAACCGCACGCCCCACGACTCGATCCATGGCGCGTCGAAAATGGCCTGCCAGTTCGCGTTGGCCCGGTCGAGCGACCACCACAGCCCCAGCGACAGCACGCACTCGAGGACGAGGACGGCGAGGGTGATCCGGCGCGCGGTCATGGATGCGCCGTCGCCCTGGCCGGCGACCGCGCCGTGCGCCCAGACGAGCGCCCCGCCCACCACCGGCAGGAGCAGCAGGACCGGGAGAATCCAGGCGTTGTAGTTCAGTGAGGCGAGGAAGGCGGTCATCGATCAGTTGATTGAAAAGGCGCCGAGGACCGCGAGGACCCCTATGACCAGCACCCACGCGTACGTCCCGACCTGTCCCGACTGCAATCGGGCGCCGATCCAGCCGAAGAACTCCATCAGCTTCGCGGTGCCGTTCACGAAGAGGCCGTCGATGAGCCCGGCGTCCATGCCGCGCCACAACACGCGCCGCGACGTGCCGACGATGGGCCGGACGATCACCTTGTCGTAAGCCTCGTCCACGTAATACTTGTGCTCGAGCACGCGCTCGATTCCCGTGGACTCGGGCGACTGGTCCTTGGGCACCAGCGCGGCCGGCTTGAGGCGGCTGAAGGCATACCCGATGCCGCCTAACGCGATGAGGACGGCCAGCCCGATCAGCGCGAACTCCGTGCCGAGCGCCAGGTGCGCCTCCTCGCCGTGCGTGATCTGCAGCGCGGCCTGGCCTGTCACCGGCTCCAGCCAGTGATGCAGCTTCTGGGACATGCCACCCATGAATGCCGGCAGGTTGAAGAACCCGCCCACGATGCTGAGAACCGCCAGCGCCATCAGTGGTCCGGTCATGATCCACGGCGCCTCGGCCAGGTGATGACGTTCCTTCTCCCCCGACCGGTTGGGTCCGTGGAAGGTGTACAGCATCATCCGCGTCATGTAGATCGCGGTGAGGAGCGCCGCGGCCAGGCCGAGGGCGTAGATGAGATAGAGCAGGACCGATCCCGGAATGCCTAACCAGCTCGCCTCGGCCAGCGTCGAGTGTGATGTGCGGGCAAACACCGACGCCAGGATTTCATCCTTCGAGAAGAAGCCGGACAGCGGCGGAATGCCGGCAATCGCCAGCGTGGCGACCCACATCAGGCGGAACGTCCACGGCATGTACTGCCGCAGGCCGCCCATGTTGCGCATGTCCTGCGCGTCGGCGTGTGAACCGGTGTGGTGGTAGGCCCGGTGCATCGCGAAGATCACCGAACCCGACCCGAGGAACAGGAGCGCCTTGAAGAACGCGTGGGTCACCAGGTGGAAGACGCCCGCCGCGTACGCGCCGACGCCGACGCCGATGAACATGTACCCGAGCTGCGAGACGGTCGAATACGCGAGCACCTTCTTGATGTCCCACTGCTTGAGGCCGATCGTCGCCGCGAACAGTGCGGTGATGGCGCCTACAAGGGCCACGGTCAGGCTCGCGACCGGTGCCATCGCGAAAATGGCGGCGCTACGGGCCACGAGGTACACACCGGCCGTCACCATCGTCGCCGCGTGGATCAGCGCCGATACCGGCGTGGGGCCAGCCATCGCGTCAGGCAGCCAGGTATACAGCGGGATCTGTGCGCTCTTCCCGGCACAACCAAGGAAGAAGAACAGCGCGATTGCGGTGACGACGGCCCCGCCCTCCTCGAGCCCGGAGACGCCGCTCGAGACACCGACGAAGTCGAGCGTGCCGAGATTCGCGAACAACAGGAACATCGCGATCAGGAAACCGAAGTCGCCGATGCGGTTCATGACGAACGCCTTCTTCCCCGCGTCCGCGTTGGCCTTGTCCGTGTACCAGAACCCGATCAGCAGGTAGGAGCAGAGCCCGACGCCTTCCCAGCCCACGAACAACACCGGATAGCTCGAGCCCAGCACCAGCACGAGCATGAAGAAGACGAAGAGGTTCAGGTAGGCGAAGTACCGTGGATAGCCCGGGTCGTCCTGCATGTAGCCCACGCTGAACACGTGGATGAGGAAGCCGACTCCCGTCACCACCATCGTCATTACGATAGAGAGCGCGTCCACCTGCAGCGCCGCATTGATGTGCAGGTCGCCGGTCGACAGCCAGTCGAACAACGTTTTGACGAATGGCTCCTCGGCGTGTGCGCCGAGCATCACGCCGAAGATTCCGGCGGTGATGGCGAATGCCAGGCCCAGGACGAGCGGACCGACCAGGCTCACGATACGGGCATACTGGTGCCGCACCGGGTGATGATGATCGTCGTGCGCGTGCCCATCGTGCGCATCGTGGGCGTGTTCGTCGCCATGTCCATCGGCCGACGGATCGGCGGGGCCCATGTGGGTCGCCGGAAGCAGCGACAGCAGGCCGTTCACGATGAAGCCGATGAACGGCAACACGGGAACGAGCCAGATCCACTCGGCGAGCGTGCCCGCGAGCGGGTGTGCGGCGCCGGACACTTCCTGGAGCAGCATCACCCTTTGAGGAGATTGATGTTCTTGAGGTTCACGGACTGGCCGTGGCGGAAAATGGCGATGATGATGGCGAGGCCAACGGCGGCTTCCGCCGCTGCCACCGTCATCACGAAAACGACGAAGACCTGGCCCGTCACGCCATACAGCTGCGACAGCGCGACGAACGACAGGTTGACCGCGTTGAGCATGAGCTCCACGCACATGAAGATCATGATCGCGTTGCGGCGCGTCAGGACGCCGATCGTCCCGATCGTAAACAGGACCGCGGACAGGGCCAGCGCTTCAGGAATCATGATGCGCTCCCGGTCCGGCGTCGTCCCACAGCCACGGCGCCAACGATCGCGGCCAGCAGCAGGATACTGGTGAGTTCGAATGCCAGCAGGTGTTCGGTGAAGAGCGGATGAGCCACGGTACTCACGACGTCCCGTTCGGGCGCGCCGCCGAACACCGGGTTCACTTGCGGTTGCAACGATGGCAGGAATCTCGTCCTGGCCAGCACCATGACCTGGGCCAGCAATGCGAGCCCCACGGCGCCGGCCGCGAGGCGGCCCCACTTGCCGCGGATGTCCGAGAGTTCGTCCGCGTGTCCGAGGTTCAGGAGCATGACCACGAACAGGAACACGACCATGATCGCGCCCGCGTAGACGATGACCTGGATCACGCCGATGAAGTGTGCGCCCATCATCACGTAGAGCGCGGCGAGGTTGAACATCACCGACACCAGCCAGAGCGCCGCGGACACGGGGCTTTTCCGCGTCACGAACGCCAGCGCCGAGGCGATGGCTAGCAACCCGAAGAGGTAGAAGTGGACCTGGTAGAACAGCGGAAGGTGCGTGGGCATCGCTACTCGCCGCGCGGGTCAGCCGGATCCCACATCTCGCACACCGGGTGCGTCTGCGCTGTCAGCCGTTCGAGATCATATACGAACCCTTCCCGGCTGTACTCCGAGTTCTCGTAATGCCGTCCGAGGTGAATGGCTTCTTCCGGGCAGACTTCCTGACAGTATCCGCAGAAGATGCAGCGGAATTCGTCGATCTCGAAGACGAGCGGATACCGGTTCCCCTGTTCGTCCTCTCCAGGCACCAACTTGATGCAGTTGGCCGGGCACACGGTCGGACACAGCCCGCAGGCGACGCACTTCGCCTTCCCGTCTTCCGTCGTGAGCATGCGATGCGTGCCGCGCCAGCGACGAGAGAGCGGTTCGCGCTCTTCGGGATACTGCGTCGTGACCTTGTGCGGCCGGACGAGGTGCCGCAGCGTGTTTCCCATGCCGGACAGCGTGGCACGCACGTAACTCGTCTGTTCGATCGGACGGTCGAGAACCTTCACACCGATTGCCATCAGCGCGGTCCCATGGCTGAAAGTCTGGCCCGCTCGGCAGCGAGCTGGCGGAGATGGGCGAGGCGGGCCCCTGCGGCCGGTGCCGACGCCGGGCTGATGATGCGGCCGCGGTCGAGCACCAGGAACAGGCCGAGCAGCATGACCGCATTCACCGCAAACAGGATCAATCCGTAGACGAGCCCGCGCTCGATGCCCGCGGTATCGAGGCCCAGCACGATCGCGGCGATGATCACGATGTACGCCAGCGCCGTCGGCAGGAACACCTTCCAGCCGAGCGACATGAGCTGGTCATAGCGGAAGCGCGGCAACGTCCAGCGGATCCAGATGAACAGGAACAGGAAGAAAGCGCACTTGAGCGCGAAGATCAGCATCGACAGCAGCACCAGCGGGAACGACACCGCACCGGTATTGTCGGCCTGGGTGAAGGGAATGTCCCAGCCGCCGAAGAACAGCGTCGCGATCATCGCGCTCGCCGTCATCATGTTCGCGTATTCGGCGATGAAGAAGAGCGAGAATTTCATCGCGCTGTATTCAGTGTGGTACCCCGTGATCAGCTCCGACTCGGCTTCAGGCAGGTCGAACGGCAGCCGGTTGGTTTCGGCGAATGCCGCCGTGATGAAGATGAAGCAGGCCACACCCAGCGACAGCGCGTTCCAGACGTGGAGCGTCGCCTGCGTGTTCACGACCTGCGACAGCGTCACGTTCCCCGTGATCAGCAGTACCGGGATGAGCGACAGGCCCATCGAGATCTCGTAGGACACCATCTGGGCGCTCGACCGGAGCCCGCCTAACAGTGCGTACTTGTTGTTGGAGGACCAGCCGGCGAGCACGATGCCGTACACGCCGAGCGACGTGATCGCCAGGACGAACAGGAACCCGATCGGCAGGTCGGCGAAGACCATGTCGATGCGTCCCCACTTCGAGGCCCACGAGGCGCCGAATGGAATCACGGCCCACGCCATCATGGCCGGCGCGAACGACAGGATCGGCGCCAGGAAGAAGATCGCCTTGTTCGCGTACGGCGGGAGGGTTTCTTCCTTCATGATGTTCTTCACGCCATCGGCGAGCGGCTGGAAGAGCCCGTGCGGCCCGACGCGGTTGGGGCCGCGGCGGTCCTGGATCCACGCCGACACCCGCCGTTCGGCGAGCGTCATGTAGGCCACGCCAACCATCCAGACCGTGAACAGCGCGATCATCTTGATGACGGTCGCGAGGAACCAGACGCCAAATGGCGCCGGCGCGGCAGGATCGATGTGCTGCTGGATCACGAGCAGGGCGGCGCTCATGGCGCCACTCCCGCCGTGGCGGCCGCGACCGGCGCCCCTTTCAGTCCGAGTTTCTCGTGGCTCATGCCGGCAAACGCCGGTTCGGCCTCGACCAGCGACGCGAACGCCTGGGCGGCGGTCATGACGTCGACCCGCTCGCCTAACGCGTTGAGCAGGTCGGCCAGTACGTACCAGCTGGGACGGGCCATTCCCGGCGCCGCCCGCGCCTGCAGGAAGCGCTGCACGCGGCCGCGGAGGTTCGTGAACGTGCCTTCCTCCTCGACCGGGTTGCAGATCGGGAGGATCACATCCGCCCGCGGCAGTCCGTCGGGAACGAACGTCGAAACCAGCACGACGGCCGACGCCCTTGGGAGCTGCGCGATGTCGTCAGCGGTCAGTTCGGCGTCGGCCACGATCACGGCGTCCCCCGCCCCAACGCCATCCAGCGGCGCGTCGCTGCGCTGGAAGCCGAGCAGCTCGGCACCCCGGCCGTTGGCGGCGCGGTCTGTGCGCAGGGCCAGATCCTCCACGCCCGGTAACGGGGCTTCCGGTCCGGTCGGCATGCGATACGCGCCGATGCCGCTTGACGATTTCACCAGCCGGGTGAGCATGTACAGCGCTTCGTTGGACAGGTTCGGCGATGCCACGACCACGATGCGCTTGCCCTTGAGGACGCGCGCGGCCGCCGGCAGTGCGGTCTCCCAGTCCGCGACCCGGGTACCGTCGTTGCCCGTGATGGCCGGCGTTTCGATCCGGTCGGCGCGATTGAGCCAGCGGTAATTCAACCGGCCGTGGTCGCACATGAAGAACTCGTTGACCGCCGCGTTAGGCCGCGGACGGAGGCGCACGACGGCGTTGTCGCGCGTCTCGACGATCATGTTGCACCCCTGGCTGCATCCCGTGCAGACCGACGCGGTGCGATCGAGCTCCCACGAACGGGCCTTGTTGAGGAAGTCCTTCGAGAGGAGCGCGCCCACGGGGCAGAGATCGACGACGTTCCCGGCCCAGGCGTGCGTGAGGTCCTTTCCCTCCGCCTTGCCGATCAACGCGCGGTCACCACGCTCGCTCACGTTGAGGGCCGCGTCGTGCGCGACGTCTTCCATGAATCGCACGCACCGGGTGCAGAGGATACACCGGTTCGGCACGTACATCACGTCGCCCCCGAAGTCCTCCACCGGGTTAAAACGCTTGGGCTCCCGATAACGGCTGTCGGCCCTCCCTTCCTTGTACGTGTAGTCCTGCAGCTCGCACTCACCGGACTGGTCGCAGATCGGGCAATCCAGCGGGTGGTTGATGAGCAGCATCTCGAGCACGCCCTTCCGCGCCTCGCGCGCCTTTTCGGCGTGCACCGTGATGACCTGGCCTTCGGCCACCGCCGTTGCGCAGGCAGGCGCCAGCTTGGGCGCCTTTTCCACGTCGACCAGGCACATGCGGCAGACGCCGGCCACCGGAAGTCCCGGATGGTAGCAGTAGTGCGGAATCAGGACGCCGACCGTCTTGGCGGCTTCGAGGATCGACGTCCCCGCGGGCACCGAAACCTGACGACCCTCGATCGTCAGGTTGACCATGGGCACGCTCGCCGGGCTCGGCGAGGTGGAAACCGGGGCCGAAGGATTAGACGGGGTTGTCATCAGGCGACAATCGCTGGCACGGTGTGCACGGTTTTGCGCTTGATGAGTGCCTCGAACTCGCCGCGGAACTTCTGCAGTCCGGACACGACGGGAACGGCGCACGAATCACTGAGCACGCAAATTGTCTTGCCGGTCATGTTCTCGGCGATGTCCATGAGCGTGTCAAAGTCCTCGGCGGTGCCGTCTCCGTCGACCATGCGCTCCAGGATCTTCGTCGTCCACGCCGTGCCTTCGCGGCACTGCGTGCACTGCGCGCAGCTCTCGTGTGCGTAGAATCGCGCCAGGCGCGCGACCTGACGGGGAATGCTCTGCGCATCGTCGATCACGATGCAGCCTGCCGAACCGAGCATCGTCCCCGCGGCAACCATGCCTTCATAGTCCATGAACGCGGACTCGGCTTCTTCCATGTTGATGATAGGCACCGAGGATCCGCCGGGGATGACCGCCTTGAACTGGCGACCCTGTGGCGGTCCACCGCAGAGATCGTACAGGAACTCCTTGAACGGAAATCCCATGACGACTTCGTAATTGCCCGGGCGCTGAACATTGCCGCAAACGGACCAGAGCTTGGTGCCCGTACTCTTCGGATTGTCCGGGCGCGACATCTTCTTGTACCAGTCGGCGCCATTGACCATGATCGGTGGCACCGCGGCCAGCGTCTCGACGTTGTTGATCGTGGTAGGCATGCCGAACAGACCGGCGGCTGCGGGGAACGGCGGCTTGATGCGCGGATTCCCGCGCTTTCCCTCGAGGGAATTCATCAAGGCCGTTTCTTCGCCGCAGATGTACGCACCGGCGCCCTTGTGCACCCAGACATCGACGCGTTTGCCGGAGCCCATCGCGTTCTTTCCAATGACGCCGGCCTGCAGTGCTTCGGCGCAGGCGCGCTCCATGATCTCCAGCGGCTCGGTGAATTCCCCGCGGATGTAGATGTAGGCCGTTT
This sequence comes from uncultured Gemmatimonadota bacterium, assembly GCA_946887155.1. The sequence continues at coordinate 4,234 of CAMPKM010000009.1, read as the reverse complement.
CTGCGCCGATCGCGTGGGCGGCGATGGCACATCCTTCGATGAGCGCGTGCGGCGTCCACCGCATGATCTCGCGATCCTTGAACGTGCCCGGCTCCGATTCGTCGGCGTTGCAGCACAGGTAGTGCGGCTTTCCGTCGCCGAGTTTCATGAACGACCACTTGAGTCCTGTCGGAAACCCGGCGCCGCCGCGCCCGCGCAACCCGGACTCCTTCACGACGCCCTGGATTGCCACCGGGTCCATGCTGAGCGCCTGCTCGAGCGCACGATATCCGCCGCGTGCCTTCCAGCCATCCAGCGTACGCGCCTCAGCCTCCCCGAAGTGTTTCGAGAGGACCGTGGTTTCGCGTGGATGTGGTGTGTGAGGGAAGCCCATCGTTAGGGAATCGGGAATGGGGAATCGGGAATCGGGGAACCAGGCTCGGGTCGCTCACGCGAGTCCCGATTCCCGATTCCCTATTCCCGCTATCCGTACTTCTTCAAAACCTCCGGCACCGTTTCCGGCGTTACCGACTCGATGAAATCGCTGTTGACCATCACCGGTGTCGCAAACCCACAGGCGCCGAGGCATTCCACTTCGATCACCGTGTACTTGCCGTCGGCCGAGGTGACACCGAGCTCACCACAGCCGGTCTTGTCGAGGAACGCCTTTACCACGTCTTCAGCGCCGCACACATGGCACGGCGTCGTCGTGCAGACCTGGATGAAGTGTTTCCCCACCGGATGCTGGTGGTACATCGTGTAGAACGTGACCACGCCTTTCACGTACGCCGGCGTCAGGCCCAGTACCTGGCCCACTTCGGCCATGGCTTCGGGACTGACCCAGCCATGCTGTTCCTGCACCATCCATAACGCCGGCAAAAGCGCCGCCATTTTCGTCGGGTACCGTTCGAGCAGCGCATCGAGCTTCGCCTTCGTTGCGCCGACGAACACCGGCGTGTACGGCTCGTGCGCGTGCCCGTTAGGCGTGGTGGAGATGGCCGCGCCGCCGGCGGCGGAAGGTCCATGGCTCACGATGCGCCCCTCCGTGGCCCATGCCCCATGCTCCGTGCCCTCATCTGTCGATTTCCCCCATCACGATGTCGATGCTCGCGTTGATCGCGATCACGTCGGACAGCAGGTGACCTTCGACCATCTGCGGGATGGCGGAGAGGTTCACGTACGACGGCGGGCGGATTCGCCACCGCACGGGCTTGGCCGTCCCGTCGGAGACGAAGTAGTAGCCTTTTTCGCCCTTGGGGCTCTCGACCGCCACGTACGTCTCGCCGATCGGCGGTCTGGGACCCTCCATCACCTGCTTGAAGTGATGGATCATCGACTCCATTTCGCTCGTCGCCTTGCTCTTGGGCGGGAGGATGAGGCGCGGGTCGTCGACGTTGACCGGTCCGTCGGGCAGCCGTTCCGCGGCCTGCTCGAGAATCCGGACCGACTGCCGCATCTCTTCCATGCGTACGAGGAACCGGTCGTAGACGTCGCCGTTGGTGCCGACCGGTACGTCGAAGTCGTAGGTCTCGTAGTCGAGGTAGGGAAAATCGCGGCGGACATCGAACGCGACGCCCGAGGCGCGGACCATCGGGCCCGACAGGCCGGCGTTGATGGCGTCCGCTGCGCTCATCGCACCGATGCCGATCGTGCGGCCCACCCAGATGCCGTTCCGCGTGACCATGCGATCGACTTCGGCGATCGTCTTCGGGAACGTGCGGGTGAAGTCGCGCAGCCCGTCCATCCAGCCTTCCGGGATGTCGGCGGCCATGCCGCCGACGCGCGTCAACGTGGTCGTCAGGCGGGCGCCGCACCACTGCTCGAGCAGCGTGTAGATCCGTTCGCGTTCCTGGAACGACCAGAGGAACGGCGTGAAGGCGCCGATGTCGATGCAGGTCGTGCCCAGCCACACCAGGTGCGACATGATCCGCGACAGTTCCATCGCGATCACCCGCAGCACGGTGCAGCGCGGGGTGATCTCGACCCCGAACAGCCGTTCAGCGCCTAACGAAAAGGCGACGTTGTTGCCCGGCGAGTTCAGGTAATCCTCGCGATCGGTCCAGGGGATGATCTGGTTGTACTGCCGGTACTCGCCGATCTTCTCGAACCCGCAGTGCAGGTACCCGACGTGCGGGATGCAACGCACCACGGTTTCGCCATCGAGCTCCAGTACCAGTCGCAGCACGCCGTGCGTCGCCGGGTGCTGCGGGCCGAGGTTGATGAGCATGTGCTCACCCTCGAGTTGCGGCTCGAGCGACGGCGGCGCCTCCAGCGTCGTGACGCGCCCCCCATCGTCGACCACGAGTGGCGTCCGCTGCGGCCGGCCTTCGGCATCGAGGCCCGACGTGGAGAGCGAGACTTCGACCGTTCGTTTCTCGGCCACTCGCTATTCTCCCGTCCTGTCGCCGCCGGCCAGGCGCTGCCGCATCTCGAGCGGCAGGTCCTCGAAGGCGTCGGCGATCGTGAGTTCGGTCATCGAGTAGCGGCTCTCCGGCTGCGCCGCCAGGGCCTGTCGCAACTGCTCCGACCGCGAGAAACGGCCTCGCAGTGGAAAATCCTTCCGGAGCGGAAACCCTTCCTGATACTGCTCCCACATCAGGATGCGTCGAAGGTCAGGGTGGCCATCGAACACCACACCGAACATGTCATAGCACTCCCGCTCGAGCCAATCCGCGCCGCGATAAATCGGATATACGCTCGGCACGCGGAGTGGATCACCCTTCTGGATCTCCGTCTTCAAGCGGAGGAAGCGGCGGTATGGCAGCGAACGGAGATGCCACACCACCTGGAGCGGCAACTCGAGGTCGCGGTACTCCACCGCCGTGACATCCGAGAGATAGTCGTACTGCTCGGCCGAGTCGTCGTGGAGGTACCGGACGATGTCCTGGACGGGACCCGTCTTCACGAAGACCGTGGTCTCGCCCCAGATCACCTCGGCCCGAACGAACGCGTCGGGAAATCGTTCGCGGATGCGGTCGGCGGACGGATTCATCGGCCCACCGCGATGCGGCACGCCGCGCGGCGTCGCCGGTGCCGAGGCAGGATCCGCGCTGCCCGCGATCATGTGCGGCGCTCCGCTCACAAGCCCGACCGGGTCTGGTGAACCGAATTACCGAACGGCTCCGACAACTCGTCGATGGCTGATGCCGGGATGTACAGCTTGCTCGTGGGGTCGGGCTCCATCTCGTCACGGAGCCGTTCATCCGACATGCGTTCCCGCTTCACCTTTTCCTGCAACATCATGATGCCGTAGATCAGCCCTTCGGGACGCGGCGGACATCCCGGCACATAGACGTCGACGGGGATGATCGTGTCGATTCCCTGCACCACGGCGTAATTGTCGAACATTCCGCCTGACGAGGCGCACGCGCCCATCGAGATGCACCACTTGGGCTGGAGCATCTGCTGCCAGATCCGTCGTATCACGGGTGCGAGCTTGAACGGTACGCGGCCGGCACAGATCAGCACGTCCGCCTGACGAGGCGAAAACGACATCCGCTCCATGCCGAAGCGGGCCAGGTCGTATTTGCTGGCTGCCGTCGCCATGAACTCAATGGCGCAGCAGGCAGTGCCGAACGGCATCGGCCACAGCGAGTTCGCGCGACCCCAGTTCACGAGGAAGTCCAGGCGGGTTGTGACCCACCCTTCCTGTGACTGTGGCGCGACGGTGACCAGCTGACGGTCTGGCCGGGCGGTCAATCCCATTGGAGTGCCCCCTTCTTCCAGACGTAGAGGAATCCCACCAGAAGGATGACCATGAACACGATCATCTCTCCCAGTCCGAAGAACGATGTCATTCCGGCGGGACAGGAGCCCGCCACGAGGTCCGCCGTGCACGAGAGCTCGCGATAGTACGCGGCCCACGGAATCATGAACACGGTCTCGATGTCAAAGATGATGAACAACATCGCGACCATGTAGAACTTCACCGAAAAACGTTCACGGGCATCGCCAAGCGGCGGGATGCCGGACTCATACGGTGTATCCTTGACCGGTGTCGGCCGGATCCGGATGGTGAGGTGCGAGAGCGCAATCATCCCGATCGCGTTCACCAGCACAAACCCCAACAGGAGAAGTATCGGCAGGTAGGTGCGATCCATTATTGGATGGCCAGGGGCGTGACCGCCCCGCCGCGGGTTCCGACTTCGTGAAAAAATTCACTTGCTCGGTCGGAACGAAATTATCCTGCGGTCCGAAGTGGTGCAACAGATAGCGGCACCGACAGTTTCGTCAGTCGCGCGCGGTAGTGCAGAAC
>CAMPKM010000008.1 GCA_946887155.1 uncultured Gemmatimonadota bacterium | reverse complement strand
GATTGACGATTGACGATTGACGATTGACGATTGACGATTGACGATTGACGATTGCCGATTGACGATTGACGATTGACGATTGACGATTGCCGATCCCCCATTCCGGCAAACCGAGGAGTTCACGATGAACGCACCTTCACAATTCGGGGAGGCGGACACGAGGAAGATCCTCGAACGAGCCGCCGAGATCGACGCGCAACGACCGCTCGATGCGAGCGCGCTGAAGGAGATCGCCTCGGAGGTGGGGATCTCACCAGCGTCACTCGAGCAGGCGCTTGCCGAGCATCGCGAGGCCGCGGCGGTGGTTCCAGCGCCCGTGAAGCCCACGCTCGCTGACCGGCTGAGAGGGAAGGCCCCCCTCATCATTATCGTGCTCGCTCTGGCCACCATTTTCGTCATGCGGGCTGTGGAGCGCGTCACGCCCTGACCATCGTTGCGCGGCCTCTGCCAGTCGACCTGCTCGGCCAGCGGTGGTAACTTGCGAGCAACGAGGAGAGATGATGACTGACCCGTCGACTTTTACCGCCGAGCATCGCGCCTGGGAGTGGGAACTCGTCCTGGCCTACGAGAGCGGCGACCTTCCTGCCACGAAGTGGAATCCAGAAACGCTGGGGATCATCGCGAACTGGTACGCCGACAACCTCACGGCTGAGCAGGCGAAAACGCGTTACGAGCAGCACTTTCAAAAGAATCGGCATCGCCTGACGCATCGGCGGGACAACGCGACCGTCGCGACGGAAGCGATTGAACAAGTGGACGCGGTGTGGGAGTCGTTGTTGTCGGACGCGATCAAGCGTCGCGCAGGATCGTGAACGTCGGGCCGTAACGGAGCGGTAGCCCCGACTGTCCGGCAGCCTAACTATTCCGCAGCGTGACCATCGGATCCGTGGTTGTGGCACGGCGTGCAGGAACGAGGCACGCCATCAGGGCCACGAGACCGAGACCGAGCGTCACGGCGATGAAGGTGAGTGCGTCGGTGGCGCTCACGCCAAACAGCAGCTCCATCCCGAGCGGCAGGGCATTGAGCAGCCTGGTCGCGGCGAAGCCAAGCAGCAGCCCGATCCCCAGCCCGAGGCCGACCAGCGTCATTCCCTGGCTCACCACCATACCCAGGATGTCGGACCGGCCGGCGCCTAACGCGATGCGGATGCCCACCTCACGGTGTCGCTGCGCCACCGAATAGGACATGGTGCCGTAGATCCCGACCGCGGCCAGCAGCAGCGCCAGGATACCGCATCCGGTCATGAGCAGGCCCAGCACCCGGAACGGCAGCGTCATGCCCGCGAAGTGCGATCGCAGCGTCTGCACACCGGAAAGTGGCATGCCGTCATCCAGCGCGCGGAGCTCCTCCCTGACAGCCGTGATCATCAGCTGCGGATCGCCAGACGTTTCCACCAGCATCGTCACGTGACGTTCATCAGCCTGCAGAAGGGCAAATGCAAAGAAGGGCCGCGGTTCGCGCTGCAGCGACTGCCAGGCATTGTCGCGCACGATTCCAATGACGCGGCACGTGGTCTTCTGTTCCCGGCCACCGTCATACCTGACGAGGTGTTTTCCAACGGCCTGACCTGAACCGCCGAGGTACCGCTGTGCCAGCGCTTCATTCACGATGGTCACGCAGGGCGCTCCATCGGTGTCCTGCGGGTTGAAATCGCGTCCGGCGATGAACGGCATGCCCATGTTGGTGAAGTACGACGAACCGGCCGTGGTCGCGTCGATCTCCATGTCCTCACCCGGTGCGGGAGTGTATCCCTCGATTTCGGTACTCCGGCGCATGCGGCTGAGGAAACCGCCAGGCATTCCTTCGACGAGGCTGACGCTCCGCACGCCCGGCAGCGCGGCGACATTGTCGCTCACCTGCTGAAAGAATCGCTGGGCGCCCGCGCGGTCGTACTGGGTTTCGTCGAGGCCGAGCGATGCAACCACCACGTTCTCGGACGTGAAGCCGAGGCGCGTGGGGCGTGCCTTGTCGAGACTGCGCAGGGTGAGGCCCGCGCCGATGAGCAGCAGCAGGGAGAAAGCGACCTGGCCGACGACGAGCGATGCTCGCAGGCGCGACCTGCGGAAACGACCACTGACCGCGGTCGCATCGTCCTTCATCATAGCGACGATACCAGTCCTCGACGCGGCAAGCGCCGGTGCGAGTCCGAAGAGCACGCCGGTGAGGATGGCGAAGAGCGCCGAAAAGAGCACCACTCGCCAATCCACCGTGAGGTTCACCGCGAGCCGGATTCCCTCCGGCAATGATGGCGTGAGCGATCCCAGGGCGTTCAGCCCCCATAACGACAGTACCACTCCGGCCGCACCGGCGACGAGCGCCAGCAGAACGCTTTCGGCGAGGAGCTGCCTGACGATTCGCAACCGGCCGGCGCCAAGCGCCATCCGGATCGCGATTTCACCACGCCGGGCAATCGCTCGCGCGAAAAGCAGGCTGGCCAGGTTCAGGCAGGCAATCAGCAGGACCAGGTCCACGATCACGAACAACAACGCGGCCAGCGCCAGGGCAATCGGGCGCATGCCTGGATGCACGCGCGTCTCCCGCTCCGGAACGACCTGGATGAAGCGTTCGTGCACGTTGCCATTCGAGCGCATCCACTCGTCAGGTTGTTCGCGCTGCATCTCCGTCGTGATTACCGCGAACCGCGCGCGCGCCTCCGCCAATGTCGCTTCGGGCTTCAGACGTCCGATGATGGTCATCCAACTGCTGCCACGACTCATCAGATTCTCGCCCCACCTTGCGTCCACGAGCGACACCGCCATGGCTGGAATCCACACTTCACTCGCCCAGCCGCTGGTCATGCCGTTGAAATTCGATGGAAGGACGCCGACGATCGTGAAGGGCTGGCCATTGAGGGCGATCACCTTGCCCAGCACCGCTGAATCGGCGGCAAACCGCCGTTGCCAGAGCGAATGGCCGATGATCGCGACCGGATTGCGGCCCTGGACTTCGTCCTCCTCGGCAAGGAACGTCCGGCCAAGCGGGGGGCGTACGCCGAGTACGCGGAAGAGGTTGCCCGTGACGACTTCACCCCACACCTGGTCGACGTCTCCGGCGATGCCGAGCTTGAATTGCCATCCGACACCGTAACCGGCGAGGTCGCTGAAGACACCGTTCCGCTCGCGGAAGTCGAGATAGCTCGGGTATGACGTCGTCTCGTAGGGCGACCCGCTGCTCCCCTTGTACAGCTCGACCAGCCGCTCCGGCTCGAAAACCGCGCGCGGTCGAAAGAGGATCGAGTCGACGATCGTGAAGATGGCCGAGTTGGCCCCTATACCGACCGCCAGCGACAGCGCCGCGACGAGACTGAGCCCCTTCGCCTTCCACAGGGAGCGGGCACCGAACCGGATGTCGTCAATGAACGATTGCATTCGGCCTCTCCTATTTGCGAACGGTCGATCGAGCCGGAGAAACTACGAGGCCGATCCTGCCCGGGTTTTGAAAGTCCCCGGCACGGCTGGTTCCTGCGGCCCGGGGGCCTATCTTCGAAGCTTCCTCGCATGGAGGCGGGCCAAATGCGCGCGGTGGTCGTATCGATCGTTACGGTCGTGATGGGTTGCGGCGGGGCATCGCAAACGGAAGACGTGGCTGGAGATTTCCAGCGCGAAACCAGGGTTGCGCGGGATGCGATCGAGACAACGCTCGCCAACTACGAGCGGTGGTTGAATGAGGGCAAGGTGGATTCAATGGCGACCGTCCTTACGTCGAACAGCTTCGTGATGCCGCCGAACCAGCCAGGCATTTCCGGTCGGGAGGGGTTTCTGGCGTACTTCCGGCCGCTCGTTGGGCAGGGGCAGTGGATAGAAGAGAACACGATCGAATCGCTTGTTGCATCTGGCCCGCTGGCGGTAGAGCGCGGAACCACGGTGGTGTTGTTCACGCCGGGCCCGAACGCGCCACCAGGCACGAAGTCGATGGTGGACACGACGAAGTACCTGCGACACTGGCATCGTGTGGACGGCCAGTGGATGCTGGCGGAGGCAGCCTGGAGCTCGAACCGCCGACCATAGCACACGACGACATCGTCAGGCACTGGTTGTTCCTGACGGCATACGAGGCGGAGACATGCGACAGTTCAGCAGCATCGTGGGCGCGATCCTCATCCTCGTGCCGTTTGCGGCCAGCCAGCTCGGGCGCCTGAAAACGTCGAGCCGCCCATATCAGCTCATGAACCTGCTCGGCGCAGGTACACTGACGGCAGTGGCCGTGCTCGAGCAGCAGTTCGGATTCATCCTGCTGGAAGGCGTGTGGACGATCATGAGCATGATTGGGCTTTATCGCGTGACGGTGAGGCGGGGGGACGTGAGGAGGTGAGGACGTGAGGTTGTGAGAACGTGAGGTCGGGAGAGCGTGAGTCGTGAGATCGGAAAATCAAACGCACCAGGCTCCACCAACCCACGACTTCACGACTTCACGACTTCACGACTTCACGACCTCACGATCTCCCGACCTCACGCCCAAGGTGCTGCGCATCACACCGGTCGCCGCGCGAGCGACGCGAGTCCTGCACCTGCTGTGATGCATCACACGAGGGTTTGGGCGCGCGGGACGGCCTGTCTGTTGGTTCGTCCCCTGCTTGATGCTTTCCATGCTTCTCGCCGCTCAGCTGCTGGCCACGGTGCCGCAGCAACCTTCGTCGTATGCGACACCCGCGCTGCACGATCTCGTCGAGCGCGCGTCCGTGCGCAACCGCGCCACACCGTCCGACCTCGGTGCCTATCACGCCGAGGTGGAAAGTGAGCTGGCGGTCCTGACCCGCCGTGCCACCGGCGACGAAACCGTCGTCTCGGTCGAGCAAGCGCATAACGAGATCCACTGGCAGCGCTCGGGAGAGTTCACCCAGCACGTCACCGGCTATCGCGGCAAGCTGTCAGGACCATCCATCTCGGCCCTGGCGGTGATGAACAAGGCGTGGACTATCCCCACGCTGTACGGAAACCGGTTGTCACTGTTCTTCGGGCAGGATCCGACGACAGGCAAGCTCCGGGAATATGGCGAACCAGGATCGAGCCGTTCGGTCCTTGCTGTACATCCGTTCGCGCCAGGCCGCGACCGCGTCTACGACTTCAGCGGTGGCGACACGGTGGCTGTGATCAAGACCGGCGAACGTGCGGTGACTGTGGTGCGCGTCCTCGTCGATCCAAAGCCCGAACAGGCCGAGTGGCCGGTGGTGGTCTTCCGGGGCGAGATCAACCTCGACGCCGAGATGGGCGAGATTGTCCGGATGCGAGGCCAGTTCATCACGCTCGGGCGCTCCGGCCAGCAGCGCCAGCGCGCGCTGGTGGTGCCGGTCAGCATTAAGGCATATGTCGACCTCGAATCGGTGCTGGTCGACGGACGGTACTGGTTGCCACGGCAGCAACGTATCGAACAGCATGTCGATATCGGCGGACTCGCCGAAGGCCGATCGGTGTTCCGCGTCGTCTCACGATTTGCGGGCCATCGCGTGCTCGAGAGCAGCGCCGGCGACGTGAGCCTCTTCATGGAGGAGGGGACCGAAGCCGTGCACCTGGTCGCTCATGACAGGCCGCTGGCGCCGCGAGCGTACCGCCTGACGATGGCGTCGTCAGACAGCCTCGGTCGCCCTCGCGCCTGGCTTCGCCCGTTAGGTGAGGCGACGGCGGACCTTCGCGGTGACGACTTTGCCGACGTGGGAGCCGACAGCAGGACAATTACGCCCCGCTTCTCCTGGCGCGCGCAGCGTCTCGCTGACCTCGTGCATTTCAATCGCGTGGAAGGCTGGACCACGGGTGCGGCGGCGACGACGGCGGCCGGTCCGCTCGAACTGCGGGCCAACGCGACCTGGGCGTGGACGGAACAGGCCGTTCGCGGTCGCGTCGAAGCGATTCACGCGAACGAGACCCGGAGCACGGTGGGCGGCCTCCGGCTCGGACGCTCGCTGGACATCACCAGTGATTTTTCGGCACCGTACGACTCCGGTGGTTCGATCATCGAAGCGTTCGGTGGGGTTGATCGCTACGATTACGTCGACCGGCGATCAGCGGCGCTCTGGCTGCGGCTCGCTGACACGGATAACCGCACGGTGTATTTCGAGATAGGGGCCGCTCGCGACCATCCGGCCCAGGCGAGGCTGGCGAGGGGACTCTGGGAGCCCGACGTGCCGTTCCTGCCTAACCGCGGTGTGGATGCGGGTGCGTATGCGCACGCGGTGGCACAAGGCGACTGGAATCCCGCCGTCATCGCCGATCCGATGGTGCCGGGACTCGGCCTGAGCGCGCGATATGTAATGGGTAGCGGTCAGCTCGACTGGCAGCGCGCCACCGCACGAGTAATTGCCCGCAAAGACGCAGGTCGTTTTGTGTTGGGCGCACGCGTCGATGCCGGTGCCGTCTTCAGCGACAACGCACCGCCGCAGCAGCTTTTCGAGGTTGGTGGCGAGCCGTCAATGCCCGGGTATCGGTACAAGGAGTTTGCCGGTGACCGGGCCCTTCTGACGCAGTGGCGGGTTGCCTACCGGTTGCCGGTGATGCGCTCCCCGCTCCGTGTCATGGGATGCACGTGTTTTCCCGCGCCGGCGCCGGCCCTCGCCGTGACGCTGCATGCCGCGCGCGTTTCCGCGAGCAGCGCCGCCACGATGGCATCGATCACCCGGCTTGGCGCCGTCGATGACCAGGTCGGCACGGCACCGGCCATTCCGGGAACGGCGACGCCGGTGTCCTGGCCGAGCGCCGGCTGGCGGAGCAGCGTTGAGGTGGGCGTGCGGTTCTTCGGCGGCGCGGTGACGTTAGGCGTCGTCCGGGTCAACGAGCCCGGCTCCCCCTGGAAAGGGCGATTTTCGCTGGGGCACGCGTGGTAACGGCAATCTTCGCTGGGGATTTTATCTCGATCTTCGCGGGAAACCGGAACACGGACGCAGCGGATCAGACAGACAAACGCTGAACTGCTGGCCACGGCCGGAACACCGCCTTCGACAGACTCCGAATCATTCAGGTTCCAGCTGGCGGTGTTCCGGCCGTGGCCTGAAGTACCGGTATTCATCCGTCAGATCGGTGCATCCCGTGTTCCGCGGTGCCGCGGAAATCGAAGTCAAGCGCGTCGATGTCTTCGGCGGCCATCGGCCTCCCGAACAGGAATCCCTGCGCCGAGTCGCAGCCCAGCTCCTTCAGGCGCGCCTGCTGCTCGGTGTCCTCCACGCCTTCGGCGATCGTCCGCAGGGACAGCAGCTTGGCCAGCGCGATGATCGTTCGGACGAGGGCCGCGTCGTTCGTGCCCTGGTGCATGCGATGCAGGAACGACTGGTCGATCTTGAGGATGTCGACCGGGAACTGCTGGAGGTGCGACAGCGACGAGTAGCCGGTGCCGAAGTCGTCGATGGCGATGCGAACGCCGATCTCCTTGAGCTCGTGCAGCCGTTTCCGCGCCGTCGCCGACTCGTGCATGATCACCGACTCGGTCATCTCGAGCACGAGCTGCGCGGCGGGGAGCCCGCTGTCCTTCAGTGCCGATTCCACGTCGAATGCCAGCGAGTCGTCCTGGAGCTGCCGGCCCGAGAGGTTCACCGTGATGGTCAGCGGCTCGTCGGGCCGGCAGGCGTTCCAGGCAGCGGCCTGCAGGCAGGCCGTCCGCGTGACCCAACGGCCTAACGCGATCACCAGCCCGGACTCCTCGGCGATCGGCACGAAGGTCGCCGGCGCGATCACGCCGCGGTCCGGGTGCGTCCATCGCAGCAGTGCCTCGAAACCGGTCAGCCGCTCGGACGCCATGTCGACGATCGGTTGGTACGCGAGCGTGATCTGGGGCCGCTGCTCCGGCGCGCCGAATCGCGGGAAGCGCCCGGTCTTCTCGAGCCCCGGCTGGATCGACAGCAGGCACCGTTCGATGGCCGTCCGCAAGTCTGATTCGAGCGACACCTTGTCCACCAGGGCCGCATGCATCGCCGGGTCGTACACAACCCAGCGGCCGCGAGCGCGCGTCTTCGCCTCGTACAGCGCGACGTCGGCGTTGCGGAGGACATCGTCCTGGCCGTCGCCGCATTTCTGGACCGCGATCCCGATGCTGGCGCCGACTGTCACGGTGCGTCCCGAGCCGGTCTCGATGGGTCGCGCCAACGCGTTCACGATGCGCTGCGCCGCCACTTCAGGGCCTTCATGGTGACTCAGGCGCTCCAGGAGAACGGCAAACTCGTCGCCGCCCAGCCGCGAAACGGTATCGCAGCCCCGCGTGGCGCTCAGCAACGCACTCGCGACGCGCTGCAGGACGAGGTCGCCCGCCGCATGCCCCTGCGTATCGTTGATCGACTTGAAGTCATCGAGGTCGATGAACAGGACCCCGACCCGTTCGCCTTCACGCGGACCATGAGTCAGCGCATGTTCCACGCGGTCGCGGAATAATGCGCGGTTGGCCAGGCCCGTAAGGGAATCGTGGAACGCCTGGTGAAGCAGCTCTGCCTCGAGCGCTTTGCGCTCCGATACGTCCTGCACCACTGCGATCAGTCCCAGATCACGCTTGCCCGTTGCGCACGACAGCATCAGCGAACCCCACGACACCCGTCCATCCGGCCTGACGAACCGTGCCTCACGAGTGGCGCTTTGCTCGCAGCCGCCCGACGCCTCGGCTACCATTGCGACGATCGACGCCGAATCTTCGGCGGCGGCGAATTCACCGATAGGGCGACCTTTCAGCTCCGCCAGCGACCGGTCGAAGAAGCGCTCGAAGGCCGCATTGGCGTCGAGAACGCGTGCGTTCCGGTCGAGCCTCGCGATGCCGAGCGCCGAATGCTGGAATACGGCCCGCAGCCACTGCGATTGATCATCGGCAGGAACCGGCTTGGACCGAGGTGCCGGCGGACGCCTTTTTGGAGCGGTCTGCTTCCTTGTTTGGCGCGGCATCTCGTTGGATTGGAACCGGTAAATCGGCTCATAATTTGACGCATCGGTGGGACTCTGAGTCACACTCAGCCATTGGCTCGGAAAGCTTTAGGCCAAAAGCACTTACGCCATATCTCCAAGGGCTGCTCTCCATCTGGACCCCAAAGTGCCGATCCGTTGAAAGCCGGCGCGTGAAAGCCAGCAGCTGCACCCTCGCCCGGTAGATTCTGCGCGTGCGCTCGGACTGGGACGTCGTCGTGATCGGTTCGGGACCCAATGGTCTCGCCGCCGCGATCGTCGCTGCACGGCACGGGCTGTCGGTCCTCGTCATCGAGGCCCGCGATGAAATCGGTGGCGGCCTCCGGACGAGCGAGCTCACTCTCCCCGGCTTCCGGCACGACGTCTGTGCCTCGGTGATGCCCATGGGGCTCGCATCACCGTTTTTCAGGACGCTTCCGCTGGGCGAGCATGGCCTCGAGTGGATCGTGCCTGAAGTGTGCGCCGCACACCCGCTCGAACGGGGCGACGCCGTTTTGCTGTTGAACGACATCGGCGCGACAGCGGCCGGCCTGGGTGACGACCGCGATGCCTGGCTGCTTACCGTCGGAGCAGTAGCCCGCGACTGGCCGGAGCTCGAAGCCGATATCCTCAGCCCGTTAGGCATTCCCCGCCATCCGTTCCGGTTCGCGCGGTTCGGGGTGCAGGGGCTGGCGCCGGCGCAATTGTACGCGAATGTCGCGTTCACGGGAGCACGGGCACGGGCGCTGATCGCGGGATGTGCCGCGCATTCGATCCTGCCGTTGACGAGGCCGGGAAGCGCCGCCGTGGGGATCGCACTGGCCGCCGCCGGGCACCACAACGGCTGGCCCGTTCCGCGCGGGGGCGCCGGCGCGCTGGCGAAAGCCCTCGCGTCGCTCCTCCGAACCATGGGTGGAGAGATCGTGACGGGAATGCCGATTGACCGGTTCGACCAACTGCCGCCGGCGCGGGCGATCCTGTTCGACACGGCCCCTCGCGCCATGGCGCGCATCATGGGCGATCGTCTTCCCGCGACCTTCCGGAAGGCGCTCGAGCGGTACCCATATGGGCCAGGCGCCTTCAAGGTGGATTGGGCACTCAGCGAGCCGATTCCCTGGAAGTCGGCGGAATGCCTCCGCGCTTCCACCGTGCACGTGGGGGGCACACTGGAGGACATCGCGGCGTCCGAAGCCGCCCCGTGGCAGGGGCGTAGCGCCGAGCGTCCCTTCGTGCTGGTCACGCAACCGAGCCTGTTCGATCCGTCGCGTGCGCCCGCCGGACGGCACACAGCCTGGGGATACTGCCACGTGCCTAACGGGTCACCGGTCGACATGACCGACCGGATCGAGGCCCAGGTCGAGCGGTTCGCACCGGGTTTCCGCGACGTGATCCTGGCCCGGGCCGTCCGGCCGCCGGCGGCGCTCGAGGCAGAAAATCCGAACCTCGTCGGGGGCGACGTCGGCGCCGGGTCGAATGAGCTGATGAACCTGTTCTTCCGGCCCACCTGGCGTCGTTATGCAGCACCGGTACCGGGCGTGTACCTGTGTTCCGGAGCTACGCCGCCCGGCGCCGGGATTCACGGCATGTGCGGCTATCACGCCGCCACCCGGGCACTGGCCTCACTCAGGCCGTGACCACCAACGGCCGGGCTCGACACGCCACCGCTTCGCAGAAAGGCCGAGTCCGCAGTTGGCCCTAGGGGGTAATTGGCGAGCCGCTCGACGGGAAACACCTTGTAAACGCAACCCCATCCCGGCCAGGCATTGCCACGCTTCCACGTGGCCGGGTTGTCCTCGTCCCTGTCGAATGCCCGCAACCACCGTCACTGATACGGCACCACATCTCCGGTTCCTCACCGGCGGTGGTGAAATGGCGGCGCTGATCCGGGACTTCGACTGGGCGAGCACGCCCCTCGGGCCGATCGACTCATGGTCTCCCGCGCTGCGCAACATGGTCCGGTTCATGATGACGAACCGTTTTCCGATGCTGCTGTGGTGGGGCCCGGACTACATCCAGCTGTACAACGATCCGTACCGCCCAATCCCGGGCGCCAAGCACCCTCGTCAGGCATTCGGCCAACCCGCTCGCAGTTGTTGGTCGGAAATCTGGCACGTCATCGGGCCGCTGGTCGATCGCCCGTTTTCCGGCGGGCCATCCTCGTGGGATGAGGACATCCTGCTCGAGATCAACCGGCACGGTTACCTCGAGGAATGCCACTTCACGATCGCATACAGTCCCGCGCCTGACGACACCGTGCCGTCCGGGATTGGCGGCGTGCTGGCCACCGTCCACGAGATCACCGGCAAGGTCATAGGCGAGCGGCGCGTCCGTGTCCTGCGAGACCTCGGCGCATCGGCGATCGACAGCAAGTCCGCCGACGAAGCCTGCGCCAGCATCGCCGCCACCCTCGCACGTCACGACAAGGACATTCCGTTCGCGGTCCTCTACCTCATCGATCCCGCCACCAATCACGCGCGACTCACCGGTGTGGCCGGCGTCGAGCCCGGCGCTGTGACCAGTCCAACGCTCGTGGACCTGTCCGAGTCGGTAACCACGAATTGGCCGCTCGTCGAAGCGATGCACTCGAAGGACATGTGCCAGGTGCGTGGTCTTCAGAAGCGCTTCGACAGCGTACCGCCCGGTCCATGGTCGGATGCTCCGGACACCGCGGTGGTGTTGCCGATTACATCGGGCAGCGCGCAGCAACCGGTCGGATTCCTGGTCGTCGGCCTCAGCGCACGATCGCAGCTCGACACGTCGTACCGCGACTTCCTCGAACTGCTGCGGACGCAGGTCGCCAGCGCGATCTCGAACGCGCGCGCGTACGAAGAGGAACGCCATCGTGCCGAAGCGCTGGCCGCGCTCGACCGCGCCAAGACACAGTTCTTCTCGAATGTCAGCCACGAATTCCGCACGCCACTGACGCTGATGCTCGGCCCGGTCGAGGAACTGCTCGCGGACGGCACCACCATTGGTCCCGACACGACGGCACAGCTTCAGGTTGTCCAGCGGAACGGGCTCCGGCTCTTGCGGCTGGTGAACACCATGCTCGAGTTCACGCGCATCGAAGCCGGTCGTGCCTCACCGAATTATGAGGCGATCGATCTGCCGGCATTGACGCAGGATCTGGCGAGCAACTTCCGCTCCGCCTGTGAACGCGCCGGCATCACGCTCACGATCAACTGCCCCCCGCTCGACGCCGGCGAATCGGCATTCGTCGATCGCGACATGTGGGAGAAGGTCGTGCTCAACCTCGTGAGCAACGCCTTCAAGTTCACGCTGGCGGGCGAGATCGAGGTTCGCGTCGAGCCGGTCGATGGGATTGCCGTGCGGCTCATGGTCCGCGACACGGGCGTGGGCATTCCGCCGGACGAACTGCCGCGCATGTTCGAGCGGTTCCACCGCATCGCCAACGCCCGCGCGCGCACGCACGAAGGCACGGGCATCGGTCTCGCGCTCGTCCAGGAACTCGTCAAGCTCCACGGCGGAACGATCACCGTCGAAAGCGAGCTGAATGTCGGGAGCACCTTTACCGTGACCATTCCGCTGGGCACGTCGCACCTCGACTTCGTGAACGAGTTCGACGGTGACGTGCGACCGCGTTCGGTGACCGATGCGTTCGTCGAAGAAGCCATACGCTGGCTGCCTGACGACGGGCCACCGACGTCGACCGGAACCGCGCCGGCAACCGTGCGGCCCCGCGTGATCTGGGCCGATGACAATGCCGACATGCGGCAGTACGTCACCCGGCTGCTCGGCGAATTCTTCGATGTCGAGGCGGTCACCGACGGCCAGGCGGCGCTCGATGCGGCCCGCCGCCAGCCGCCTGACCTCGTGCTGACCGACGTGATGATGCCCCGGCTCGACGGCTTCGAGCTGCTGCGGGAGATCCGGGCGACCGAGGGACTCCAGACCGTTCCCGTCATCATGATCTCCGCGCGCGCCGGTGAAGAATCACGCATCGGCGGCATGCACGCCGGTGCCGACGACTACCTCATCAAGCCGTTCAGCGCACGCGAGCTCGTGGCGCGGGTCGAGGCGCACGTGCGCATGGCCCGGCTCCGTCGCGACGTCGAGGAACAGCTGCGGGACGCCGACCGGCGAAAAGACGAGTTCCTCGCCACCCTGGCGCACGAACTCCGGAACCCGCTCGCTCCGGTTCGCAACGCCGTCGCGATCCTGAACCTGAAAGGGTCGGCCGAACCGGACTTGCGGTGGGCCCAAGCCGTCATCGAGCGGCAGATGGACCAGATGACACGCTTGGTGGATGACCTGCTCGACGTGAGCCGCGTCAGCCGCGGGAAAATCGAGCTGAAGCTCGATCGTGTGGAGCTTGCCCGCGTGATTCGTGGCGCCGTCGAAGCAAGCCGGCCACACATCGAGCAGCAGTCGCACGCGCTCCAGGTGACGATGCCGGCTGAGAAGATCCACCTGCACGCGGACGAGACGCGGCTGATCCAGGTGTTCTGCAACCTTCTCAACAACGCGGCGAAGTACAGCGACAAGGGTGGGGAGATCGCGCTCTCGGCGACACGCGACGGAAGCGAAGTCGTGATCTCGGTGCGAGACAACGGTGTAGGCATATCGCCTGACGTACTGCCCCGCGTCTTCGACATGTTCACCCAGGTCCATCAATCGATCGAGCGCTCACGCGGTGGACTCGGCGTCGGGCTGACGCTGGTGAAGCGCCTTGCGGAATTGCACGGCGGCAATGTCGAGGCGCGTAGCAAAGGACTGGGGGAGGGAAGCGAGTTCGTGATCCGGTTGCCCATCCTTGCCGAGTCTGCCGATGGACTTGCCCTGAGCGACCAGATCCTCGAGCGCGAGGTACCGCTCATTCCGCAACGGGTCCTCATTGTCGACGACAACCGCGATGCCGCCGATACGCTTGCCCGGATGCTGCAACTGCTTGGCAATGAAGTCCGGTCTGCCTACAGTGCGCTCGATGCACTCCAAACGGGAGCGTCGTTCATTCCTGACGTCATCCTGCTCGACATCGGGCTGCCTGGGATCAATGGGTACGATGCGGCGCGACGCATCCGGAAAGAGGAGTGGGGCAGCAGGGTCGTGCTGATCGCCGTAACCGGCTGGGGTCAGCCCGATGACCGGCGCCGCTCGCGCGAAGCCGGCTTTGATCACCACTTCGTAAAGCCCGTCGCTGCCGCGACATTGATCGGGTTACTGGCATCGAGCCGAACAGCGCCGGGCGTCCTGGGCACTTCCGTGCCGGACAGGTCCGCCAACAAGGCTCCGTCGGCCGTCTCTGAAGTGCGAGACGAGACTCGTTAGAATCAGGTATGTCTTACTGCATCACCGAAGTGCGCCACAAGACGTATCCGGACGCAGCTACGGTGGCCGCGGCGCTCTCGCCGCTTGGCACCAGCGTCGATGACATTGTTGGCGCGTTCACTGGCTTCATTTGCAGCCTTTCGACAACGTCGCGCGCGTTCCACGTCGAGCTGGGCAATTACCTGAAGCAACACCTCGAACAGGCGCTCCGGAAAGAGGGGTTGCGACCGACGCGGCAGAAGCACGACCTGGCGTATTCGCGGTTGCTGACGGCGCACGCTGACTTCGGGCTTGTCCATGATCGGACCAACCGGCGTGTGCTGTTCCAGGTGGAGTTCGGCAACGGAATCGAGAAGGACCTCATCAACTTCCAGGTCGGAGCGAACGAAGAGCTCCTCGCGGCCGCCGTGCTACTGGTCCCGATCGATCGCGCTACCGCTGGTACCGCACTCGCCGGAATTGCGGAGTATGAGGCCGTCAACAGGCTGGTCGCGGCGGTGCGTCCCGCCTACCCGCTCGTGGTCATTGGGCTTCGCGGTTCACCTCCGGCCTGACGATTTCGCGGCGTTGCTCCGCCGCCGGCTTTACGGCGTTCGATCGTCCGGTGTGGAGTTCCGGTCCGTTTCGGGTTGAGCGCCCGGGCGATCATCCGCATCCAGGGCCGGATCTTCCTCACCGTATTCCTCGCGGCGGTGATCGGGCGGACTGGTTTCAGTCGGGTTGTGGTCAGCCCACGGAACGCCCTGCGTTTCTTCAGGTTTCGGACCGCTCATATGTCTCTCCGGAATATGTGTTACGCATGATTCAGTTTCGCGGCGGGTGCGCGGCGCTGTCATTGACGGTCATCGAGCGCACCATTCGCGCACAGGCCTGGTCCATCGTGACGTTTTCGCGCGCCGGTGCAACGCACAGCACGTAGATCACGTGATTGTCCGGCAGTCCGCGCGTGTAGAGCAATGCCCGTTCGTCTTCACCCGTTACCGGCGAGCGGCCATTGAGCACCACGGAGTACGCCCGCTGGTTGTCGATCAGCTCCGACCGCGCCGAGCCGGGCAGCGCCGACAAGTAAGAATTGGCGACCTGCAGCTGCCGAACGAGGTCATCGGTCGCATCCTCGAGGAAGCCACGGGGCCGGGTGCGATCCTCGAATGGCGTATAGTTGCGCTGCAGGCTCTGGTTCCAGCGATCCGTTTCGCCCTCGAACGGTTCGTAGTGGTTCACAATGGCGCCGTACAGCAGGTTTGGTTGCCCGCTGCCCAGTTCCACCACGCCGCCGTCGGGCGCCAGTGAAACGGCCATGCCCGAAGGGAAGACTTTCCAGTTGGACGGATAGTCGATCGTGAAGAACCCGTTGGCATGTGTGTAGCGCACATAACGAGTCGATGGCGCGGGAACCGTCACCGTGGCCGTCCCCGTGGGGATCGCCACGTCGCCGGTGGAGGTGTTGTACTGGGGCTGGGTCGTGGACGAGGCGATGCCGCCCAGCCGCTGCTTGACGGCCGGGAGCCCGCCGACGACCTGGACCGCGCCGCTCCCCAGCTGGGGCGCCAGGCTGCGAATGCGGGATTCGCGTTCCGCCGATGGCGGATGGCTGCTGAAGAACCGTTCCAGCCGCGAAGGATCCCGTCCCTGCTCGGCGCGCAGCATCGCGAACATGGTGGCCATCGCCAGCGGGTCATATCCGGCCTTGGCCATCAACTCCGCGCCTAACGCGTCCGCCTCGAGCTCATCGGACCGGCTGAACTTGAGGAAGGCCGCATTCAAGCCGAAGCCGCCGACGGCATTCACGATCTGCGAGGTGGTGCCGCCCTTGCCGAGCAGGCCGCCCAGGATGCTGAGCCCGGCCTCACCCAGGTAGGCTTTCGATGCCTGCTCGGTTCCGTGGCGCAGGATGACGTGCGACATCTCGTGAGCCAGGACGCCGGCCAGCTCCGCTTCGTTCCGCGAGGTGGTGATGAGTCCGCGGTTCACGTACATCGGTCCGCCCGGCAGGGCGAATGCGTTGATCTCCGTGGCGTTGACCGCCTTGATCGAATACGGGTATTTCGCGCCCGGGGCTTGCGCCGCGAGTCGAGCCACGATTCCGCCGAGGAAATTCGTCGTGCGTGTATCGTTGAGTATCGGAAGCTGACGCTCCACTTCCGCCGCTGATTGCTGGCCGACTTCGACGTCCTGCTGTACCGAAAACAGGTTGAAGCCCGATGGTGAACGCTTGATGCTGACTTGCGCGTCGACGTGCGTAAGGGGGGCGAAGGCAGTGGCGCCCATGAGGCAGGCGACCGTCGCGACCCGAAAAGCCGAGTTCGTTGGCATGGGTGTTCCTCCCGGTGTCTCCACGAGAGTACCCTCGACGACGCGCCGCGGATATTCGCTTCGAGTCGCGCCGCGGCTATCACCCTGGGATTACTTCCACCTTCATCCGGAAAAAGCAGAGAGGGCCGAGCGAACTCGGCCCTCTCACTTCCGGTGTATGCCTGCGGCCGTGCCTAACGCTTGACCGATATGGTCCGTGTGCCGGCCGACTGGCCATCGAGCCAGACCTCGACCGTATAGTCACCGGTCGGCCATCCATCGGGCTTGGTGAGGTGAAACTCGGTGACGGTGGTGCCACCGGTGGTTGCGGGTGCAGCAACCGCCTGCGTCGTGGAGTCGACCACCTGGCCGTCCTGGTAGGTGACGACGGCCTTCACCATCGTGCTGGGGGTCGCGTTCGAGGTCACGACACTCAGGTACAGGGTGTCGTTCGGGGCGAAGGCGCTGGTGGTATCGACGATCCGCTTGTTGACGTCGATGTGCTTGCCCGTTTCGATGACCGTGACCATTGCCGGCGGCGGTGGCGCGGGAGCGGCCGCGGCCGAGTCGGCTGGCGGAACTTCTTCGCGACCGCAGGCCAGTGCGGCAACGGCGATCGCGGTGAACAGCGGAATCCGGATACGTGTCATGGTGTGTCGTCTCCGATCGAGGGAATCTTGAGTACCTGTCCGGGATGGATCAGGTCCGGGTTCGAGATGAGGTCACGATTCGATTCGAAGATCGCACGCCACTTCCTGCCATCTCCGTAGAGTTGCTGCGCAATCTTTGAAAGACTGTCGCCCGACTTCACCGTGTAGGTCTCGGGCGCCTGTGAGCCGGTTCGCGGCGGTGACATTCCGGCCGGGGCTGAGGAACTTCCGCTCCTCACGTCCGAGAAATCCGGCGATGGTCCCTTGGGGTTCGGCATGATCACTCCAGGATTGAGATTCGCGCTCATTCGCGCATGCACGAACAATTCGCAAATCGCATCGCATGAAGCAACCAGACGGAACGGTGTCAGGCAGTGAACTCATCGGTGTCGCTGCCTAACAACTGAGCTCGCTTGCTTCCGCGCTGCGCACGTCGCAAGTTCGCCCGCTTGCGACGAACGCACGTGTCATGCTCTCGAAATTCCCGCGACTTATGAAACCGCTTGTGGCCGTGCCCGAGCCGTCATTCGTCATGCCGCCGAAGAGCCATACCGACCGGTAGTGCAGTGACCGTTCCGCACCGTCCAGGGAAAATCGACTACGGCAGGGCACCTCGCTTTCGGAGCCAGCGAACCATAGCATTAGTGCGCATTCATCTGACCAGAAGTTGCACTACCTTAACGAGTTGGGGGGAGCACAACATGTTGAAGTCGCCTAGGCGTCTCTTGACTGCCATCGCGCTGCTGACGGCGATTGGCTGCGGGGATGACGATGGATCCGGGCCGACGGGAACGATCACCGTGTCAGCGTCGCCGACGGCGCTGAGCGTGCAACAGGGAGGAACCGGAACCGTTATCGTCAGTCTTGTTCGAGGCGGAGGATTTGACGAGGCGGTAAACGTGTCGGTCTCGGGACTGCCGTCTGGTGTCACGGCGTCGGTGAGTCCGACGCAACTCACTGGGAACACAACACAGGCGACTGTCACCGTGAACGTTGCCAGTACGGTGGCTGCCGGATCGTATCCCGCGACGATAACCGCCAGTGCGGCTGGAGTCGGGAGTGCGACGGCGACGTACACGCTCACCGTGACGGCGGCTCCGGCGCAGGACTTCACGCTCAGCGCCAACCCGGCCACGGTGTCGATCGCGCCGGGTGGATCAGGTACCGCGACGATCTCCATCGCCCGCACCGATTTCACCGGTGACGTTGCGTTGACGCTGGTGAATCCTCCCACGGGCATCACGGGTACGTTCGATCCGGCCACGGCAAGCGCAAACAGCTCGGAGCTCACGATCGACGTCGCCGGCACAGTGGCCGCCGGTAACCAGACGCTCACGGTGCAAGGCGTCGGTGGCGGCCTGACGAGAACCACGACGGTTGGTGTAACGATCAGCGCCGGGGCGACGGTGACGCTCGCGTTGAACCCGACCACGCTGTCAATCGCGCAAGGCAGCTCGAAAACGACCGCGCTGACCGCCACACGCACGAATTACACGGGCGACGTCACACCGGAAGTGACTGGCAATCCCGCCGGCATGACGGTGACGTTCGATCCGACGCCGCTTACCGGCAACACCTCCACGGCCACGGTTGCCGTTGGCGCAGGGGTCGCACCGGGCGATTACGCCCTCACCATCACCGGTAACACGGGTGGCGCAGCCGGAAGCCCCACCGCGACGCTCGACGTGACCGTCACGCAGGCGACAGGCGGCGGAAACATCACGTGGGATTTCTGCAGCACCGATGACCTGCCGCTCAAGTTCTGGAAACTGGATAACGGAACCTGGAGCGAAGTCACGCCGACGGTCGTCGGGAACGCGACGCGCTACTCGTTCTCCGTCGCGGATGGACAGGCCGGCGTCGCGTTCACGACGTCGACCAGCACGGGCGCGGCGCAGCGTCAGGTTCTCGATGTCACGAAGAAGTCGGGCTTCAGGTCGCTCGCGAAGACGACCCGGTTCAAGACGCTGCGGGATGGCATGCGGTTGCGGAACCAGGCGAATGTGGCGCAGCAGACGTCGTCGTTCTTCGACACCTTCGTGTTCTACGCGATGTCGAACGAGCTGGGTAGCGTCGCCGGGACTTGCGACACGGACCCGGCGACGGACAGCAAGACGTTCAACGTGACCGGCCAGGCCGCTGGCGAGGAAGGATTGCTCGGCTACGGCGGTTCGGTGGTGACGTTGGCGTCAGCCACTCCCTCGGTCAATGTCAACGTGGCGCCGGGGACGTACGATTGGCTCGCCATGTGGGGCCCGACTCCAGGATCT
>CAMPKM010000007.1 GCA_946887155.1 uncultured Gemmatimonadota bacterium | reverse complement strand
CGCCGGCGGGGTCTCCGAGCAGCAGCACGAGATCCGCGGCGGGTTTCGCGAGGTACGCCATGAGCGCCGCACGAGCGCCCTACTTCAGCGCGGACACGTCGCGTAGGACGACCAGGCGCCGCTCGGCAAACATGGGCGGCGTGGCAAGCACCGTGTCCAGCAAGTCCGCCGCGACCTCGTCTCCGCGAAGCACCTCGAGGTTGAACTCGCGGGTCGCGGGCTCGAGCACGGCGTCCATGAGCTCACGGACCCTGCTCTCCTTGAGGAAATCGTCCTTCCCCCTGAGGTAGTAGACTCGCTCAAACGAGCCGGACCGTTGTGATGGACGATTCCCCATCCGGACAGTCTAATAAAAAACGATCTGCACGGTGGAGCTGATCGCGGAGTACTCGGATGCAGCAGATAGACACGGGTACTGCTTGGTGACATCGCCGGGGCGAACAATGTGCTCTTCGATCGATGTACAAACCGTCCCGCCCCGGCGATGTCACCACGCCGTATCAGTGTCCATCCGCGGCAAGCCCGGGTAATCCGCGTTCCAGCCCAACCGCGGAAATCGCGGTAGAAAATCGCCCAGTGAAATCGCCGTTAACGGAAATCGTCCCTGGCGGCAAACCGTAGCGGGCCTGCCTCGGCGAGCATCAGCGCAGGCCACATCGGGATGCCGGTGGACATCGAGGCCATGTACGCTGGTGCGGACTCATCACCCACGGTCAGGTCGGGGATCGTCGCGAAAACGGCCGGCAACCGTGTGGGCGCTTCCGCGTCATTCGCGGGCAGCGAGGTAATACCGCCGGCAACGAGGATGAGCAGGCCGGCAGCGACAGCCCACTTCAACATGCCCGCCTGCGACGCTCGAGGCTCGGGCGCAGGCGTTGCACGTTCGACGGCGAGGCGCGCATGAAGGCGGTCCTGGAATCCTTCGGATACCGTAACCGGCGGCATGTTCTTCAAGAGCATGAGCGCGCGACGTACTTCCGAGTCCCGGCGTGCGCACTTCGCGCAATCCGCCAGGTGGTCCCGCATCGCCGACATTTCCACGCCCGGCAGCGTGTCGTCGATATACGCCGGGTGTCGTGTTGTAAAAGCCTTGCAATCCATCGCTAAACGGCTGTGGGAGCGCTCAGGCGGACCGGTACCCGACCCCGCGAGCCTTGGTTCCGTATTCAATGCTGGCGGGTGACCACTCACACGTCCAGTGCCCTGCCTACGACCAAGTGGCACAAAAAGATACGCGCCGCGACCAGTGGCCGCGGCGCGTTCCTTTCCCGACCCCAAATCCCTAGTCCAACGACGGAGCCACCAGTGACGCAAAGGCGTTCCTGGCCCGGTTCAACCGGGACTTTACCGTCCCGAGGTTGCAGGACGTGATCTCCGCGATCTCCTCGTACGACTTTCCTTCGAGCTCCCGAAGTACGAAGACGTTCCGGTGATGCGGCGGGAGCTTTTCCACCGCGTCTTCGACGACTTCGCGCAGGTGGCGCTTGCGGTAGAGGTCGTCCGGCCGCGTGCCAGGATCCTCGAACTGGAGCGGACGGTCGTCGTCCTCCCAGTTACGCCGGATGGTCTGGAACAGCACCAGCGGATTTCGCGAACGGTTCCGAAGCTCGTTCTTGGCCAGATTGGATGCGATGGTGTAGATCCAGGTAGAGAATTTCCGGGAGCGGTCAAACCGGTGAATGTGCCGGTACACGCGCACGAACACTTCCTGGACCAGGTCTTCCGCACGTTCGCGGTCGCCCGTGGTTCTGTAAACGAAGTTCAGAAGACGGTTCTGGTAGCGATTGACGAGTTCGTCAAACGCACGCGATTCGCCATCAAGGAACGCGCTGACGACACCGCTGTCGTCGAGCCCGCGAAGATGCTCTCTAACTGTCGAACCCGGCGCAGCGACAGCCGGACGAAAAGCCGTGTCAGCCATGGTCCATCCTCCCATTGGTGGCGATGCTGCGGTCGATCTTCCGACGTCAACTCCGCCACATCGTTTCTTGGAACACATGCTGAGGCACTGATTGTGCCGAGACTGCGTTACGCCACGATTAACGTCGCAAGTGGGTGTATTGCAAAGACTTCCAAATCACTTTCGCAGATAATCAATCCATGACGTTACGCTTTCGTCCCCGAATTGGGACACCTGTCTCATCTGAAAACCGGACATTCGCGGCGGAGCGCCGATTTCCTGTGCCTCTTACCTCGATCGGATGAGTCTGTCAGCCATCAACAGCGCAATGATCGTCTTGCCGTCCACTATTTCGCCGCGATCGATCATACGCAATGCGCCTAAAGAGGTATGTGATTCACGATGGATGAACTCGTCGCTTTCCGGGGACGCCTCGCCACGCGTGAGGCCGGTGGCGATGAACAGGTGGATGTATTCGTCGATGAAACCCGGCGTCGTATAGAAGCTGCCTAACGGCTGGATCGACGCGGCCGTGCATCCGGCTTCTTCCAGGAGCTCCCGCCGCGCGCAGTCTACGGGCGCTTCACCGGGCTCCAGCCGTCCCGCCGGGATCTCATACAGGAACCGGTCGGCTGCATAACGATACTGACGGATGAGCAACAGACGCGGGTCGGGCGAATCCGGGGGATCGAGAAAAGGGATCACCGCCGCCGCGCCGGAATGACGAATCAGCTCCAGGGTACCGGTGCTGCCGTCGGGGAACCGGACCTGGTCGATATCGAGGTTGAGCACCCGGCCTTCGTACACGCGCTGTGAGGACAGCGTCGACGCCCGGTGCCCCGGGGCGCCAGACGGCGGCTCATTCGTCATCGTCACCGACGATGGTGATCGGCCCGAGCGGCAGCCCATCCAGCGCCGGCATCACCTGCTCGCGATCGCCCACGGCCAACACCTGCAGCCGATCGAGATGGATGTGATCCCGCGCCGCCCGCAGGACATCGTCCGCTGTCACCGCGCGGATGTGGTCCCGGTAGGTGTCGTAGTAGTCGTCAGGCAGCCGCAGCGTGAGCAGGCTTGCCAGCGCACCCGCGATCGCGTCTGTGGTTTCGAAGCGGATGGGGAATACTCCATCCAGATACGACGTGCTCAGCGACAACTCGTCATCCGAGGGCGCCGCCTGCTGCATGCGATAGAGTTCGGCGAGGATTTCGCGTATCGCCGGCGCCGTGACGCCGGTGGCCACGGCCGTGGAGACCAGGAACGGCGCCGCGTCGCGCCGCCACTCATAGGCCGAATACGCGCCGTAAGTGAACGCGTTCTTCTCGCGGAGATTCATGTTGATCCGCGAGTTGAACACGCCGCCCAGGATCGCATTCATCACGGCGACGTTGAAGAAGTCCGGGTGCTGGCGGCGCAGGCCGACGTGCCCGAGCCTGAGCTCGGACTGAGGCGCGCCATTGCGGTCGAGTATCCTCGTCAGGCGCGTCAGGGTCCGGGGAGAATCGTCGACCGGAGTCTCTACCGCTGGTTTGGCTGACCAGTCGCCCAGGACGCTGCTGGCCACGCGCACGACATCATCGAGTTCGACGTCGCCGGCCACCACCAATGCCGTAATTGCCGGCGCAAACTGCCGAACGTGCCATCGCAGGCAGTCGTCCCGGGTCAACGGACTGACCGTTTTTTCCGAGCCACCTTCCTGAATGCTGAATCGCGACGCCGGTGGGTACAGGAAGCCACTGAAGCGCTCGTCGGCCAGACCTCGGGGCTCGGTCCGGAGCTCCAACAGCTCGGCGAGTCGTTCCTCCTTGAGGCGATCGACTTCGCGCGCGTCGAACGCCGGGGAACGGACGACTTCCGCCAGCAGGCGCAGCGCCGGTTCGAGTTGGCCCGAGAGCACGGTGGATCGAACGTGCGTCGAGTCCCACGTGGCGTACGTCAGCAGCGCACCGCCGAGTCGCTCGAATTCGTCAGCCAGCGCGCCGGAATCGAGCCTCGTCGTCCCTTCGGCCAGCGCCGCGGCCGCGAGGCCGGCCAGGCCCGCTTCCTCACGACGTTCCTGCCGTGCGCCGGTATCGAGCACGAGCCTGATGGTCACCAGCGGCAACCGGCGAACCGGCGCCACGACGACTTCAATCCCGTTAGGCAGCCTGGTGCGCTCGAAAGCCGGGAACCGGTATGCGCGGCGCGCGCCCGGCATGGGACGTGGGTGGCCGACCGCCGTCATGAGGCAATTTCCGCGCGCGGGACGTACACCAGGCTGGCGCGGTTGTCCGGACCCAGGCGCTCCGCCGCCATCGCCCGCAACTGGTCTTCGCTGACCGCCCGGTATCGTGCGAGCTGTTCGTTGAGCAGCCGCGGCTCACCAAAGTAGGTCGCGAACCGACTCAACTGGTCCGCCCGATCGCCCGCTCGCTGCATGGAGGTCACGAATTCGGTGCCGGCCTGCGCGAGCACGCGCGCCTGTTCACCAGGTGCTGGCCCGTTGGCGCAGAGTTCGTCGACGATGTCTGCGATGCCCTGCTCGAGGTCCTCGAGGCTGACGCCCGGCCGGGCCGTGGCGTCGACGACGAGCAGATCGCTTCCCTTCGAGAGATCGAACGTGAACGCGCTCGCCGCTGATGCGAGCTGGCGCTCGCGCACCAGCGTCTGGTGAAGCCGGCAACCGCGCCCGGTGCCTAACATCGCGGCCAGCGTGCTCGCGGCATAGTAGCCGTCACTGCCAAAGACGGGTGTCCGGCAAGCGAGAAAGACGCGGGGCACCGCGACCTCATCTTCGACGACTTCACGCAATGGCCTCCCGAACGTGGGCGGGACGTCCATCGGCGCGAGCGGCGGCTTGCCGCGTCCCTGCGAAATGGAACCGAAGTGGCGCTCGACCAGCATGCGGGCCTCTGACTCATCGAAGTCACCGCTGATCGTGAGGACCGCGTTATCGGGCGTGTAATACGTGCGGAAGAATTCTGCGACGTCGTCGAGGCTCGCTTCCGACAGGTCTTCCATCGACCCCATCAACGAGTGGTGAAACGGATGCGTGGGCGGAAAACAGAGTGCTGGCAGTTTCTCCCACCATGACCCGTACGGCTGATTGTCGACAGACCAGCGACGCTCATTCTTCACCACGTCGCGCTGCGTATCGAGTTTTTCCTGTGTCATCGCCGGGAGCAGGCGGGCCATCCGGTCAGCTTCGAGCCACAAGGCAAGCTCCAGCTGTTGCGACGGAACGGTCTCGAAGTAGTTCGTGCGGTCGAGCCAGGTGGAGCCGTTGAGTGTGCCTCCGGCACGCTGTACGAGTTCAAAGTGCTCGTTGGCGGCGACGTTTTCCGAGCCCTGGAACAGCATGTGCTCGAACAGGTGCGCAAAACCGGTACGACCTTCGCGTTCGTTGGCAGAACCGACATGATACCAGAGATTCACGGCGACGATCGGTGCCGTCCGGTCCTGCGACAGCGTGAGCAACAAGCCGTTCTCCAGACGGCTCGTCTCCATCGGCAGGGCAACTCGCGTTTCAGCCATGGTCAATTCGGAGCTCCGCCAAGCCGCAGCGCTGCGCCAAACGTTGCAACCGGGTTGAAGTAGTCGCGCTTGCCGGTAAGCACATCACGGTTAGGCGTCACGTTCTGCTCGAGCTGAATGTAGAGCAGCAGGTTGGACCAGATTGCGCCGAGGTCGCGCAGTCCGCGGGCACCGACATGAGCGTACACCGTCGGCGACATGACCAGGTCGCGTCCGTAGTCTCGGACGCTTCCAGTCGGGCCGGCCCCCGGTGAATGCATGATGAGCAGCGGCAGCTCCACCGAAAGCCAGCCGCCGGTCTGAGTCGGTCGAACGATCGGGAAGATATTACCGGCAAACAGGGTAGGCGCGTCGGTGTTCCTGATCGTGTTCTCCGTAGTCCCGTATGGAAGGAAGACCGCACCAACGACCGGCATGAGCCACGGCAGTCCCGTCGGAAATCGTGTGACGAACCGGACGCTGAAGGAGCTGTTCGTTTGCGTTTCCTCGGGAACGGAAACGAAGTCGGTCACCTGCAGACCCGGTTGAAGCTGGAAGACCGGACCTCGCTGCGCGTGTGACGTTCCGGGTGCCGCGAGGGCGAGCAGGGCCACCGCAATCACCCCTCGCCACGTCATCGCGACGGCGCGCTCAGCGTCCAAGGAACCCTAACACAATCGTTGCCGGCACCTTCACGGATTCGCTCATGATGTATGCAAGGGCCTCCAGACGGTTTGCCGAAATCGGGCTCGTCCGCGTTGGCGACGTTACTGACTCTACACCGAATTGCCTGGCAAGAATCTGCAGGCGCAACATATGGAATGGGTCGCTGACGAGAACGGCCCGATCGAGTTCCTGCGATGCCATGATCCTTGCCACCGATCCGAGCGAGGCGCTCGTCGTTCGCCCCTGGTTCTCGAGCAGGATTGCCTTGGCTGCCACGCCTGCCTTGATGACATAACGTCTTCCGACTTCGGCCTCAGTCGTGGTGTCGCCGGTTCCCTTGCCACCGGTGAGGATCATTTTCGATGCGATGCCGCGCTTCCAGAGATCAACCGCGTGGTCGAGCCGCGCCTTCAGTACCGGCGACGGCCGTCCCGCATACTGGGCTGCACCGAGTACAACGATTGCATCCGACTTGCGCGCCATATCTCGCGCACCCCAGAACACGACGCCGAGAAAACTCAGCAGCCACGCGACAAAAGCGCCAACCGTAGCGTACGCCACTACCGTTCGCGACAACGAGCGCCTCATTTCGCGGCTTCACCCGGCACGACGTCTTCCCCCGGTGTCGCAAGTGACCTGCCCGCTGTAGAGTCTAGCCCGGCGGGACAAGCGTCGGGAGCCCGCGGCACCGTGACCAGACGCCGCGAACGTCTACTGTAACGTGGCCTTTGCGCCCGGCGTCGGAGCCGACACATCCATACCTCGGCTCTTCACAACGCCGGCAAACATGTCCTGAGCTTCCGGTTCGCCGTGAACGAGATGCACATGGCGAAGTGAGGGCGATCGCTCCTTCACTCCCATGATCCAGCGCAGCAGTTCGCCTCGATCGGCATGAGCGCTATACCCATTCAGGACTTCGACCTCTGCTCGCAGCGGGATTTCATCACCAAAGACACGGATCGTCGCGCGTTTCTCGACAATTCTGCGACCAAGCGTGTGTTCGGCTTGAAAGCCTACTATAAGAATGGTGTTTCGGGGGTTATCGGCGCCGTGCGCCAGGTGGTGTACGATTCGCCCCGATTCTGCCATGCCCGAAGCGGCAATGACGACGAAGGGCGTTCGCAGTGCGTTGAGGGCCTTCGACTCCTCGACTTTGCGCGTATATCGGACGAGCTCGAAGCGAAACAGTTGATCCACACGGCGAACCAGGTCTTCAGTGGTATCGAAGCAGTCCGGGTGCATCTCGAACACTGACGTCACGTCCGACGCCAGGGGACTGTCGATGAAGATCGGAATCCTCGGAATCCGGCCGCCAGCGTAGAGTCCGTGCAGCTCGTACAGGATTTCCTGCGTTCGTCCGACCGCAAACGCTGGAATCATGACGCACCCGCCTCGCGCGGCAGTTTCCCCAACGACCGTTGCCAGGCGCGCACGCGAATCTTCGGTGGGCGCGTGATCGCGGTTTCCGTACGTCGACTCCATGATCACGACGTCGGCGCCCTCGGGGATCACTGGATCGCGGATGATTGGCAGGCCCCATCGGCCGATGTCTCCCGAGAATACGAGCCGACGTTCAACGCCACTCTCGCGGCAGTCCAGCACCACCGAGGCGGATCCGAGGATATGTCCGGCGTCGATGAAGCTTGCCTTGATGTCCGGCGTGACGTCGAAGGCCCGGCCGTAGGGAATCGAAATCATCTGCTTCAGCGTGCGCTCGACGTCCTTCGAGTCGTACAACGGCTCGACGAACCCTTTGCCGCGGCGAGCAAGATGTTCGGCGTCCTTCGTCTGGATGTGCGCCGAATCCTGCAGCATGTACGCCGAGAGGTCCCGCGTGGCCGGCGTACAATAGATGGGGCCCTTGAATCCGTTGCGCACAAGAAACGGGACGCGGCCAGAGTGGTCGATGTGCGCGTGCGACAGCACCAGCGCATCGAGCGATTCGACGGGCAGCGGTAACTCGCGATTCTTTCGATCCGACTCTCTTCGCTTGCCCTGGAACATGCCGCAGTCGAGCGCAATCGTGCTGCTACCGACGCGCACAATGTGGCAGGAACCGGTGACCTCGCGAGCCGCGCCGGCGAACGTGATATCCATCAGCGACGTCCCAGCTTCGCGCAGTATTCTGCCATACGGGCGAAGTTAGTACTTTGGCGAACATGGACACCAGCCCAGCGCACGCAAACCTCAGGCTCGTTCAACATCCATTGGTGCAGCACAAGATTTCACTGCTGCGCAGCCGCGACACACCGACGAAAATATTCAAGGAGCTCGTCGACGAACTCGCCATGTTGCTCGCCTACGAAGCCACGAGTTCGCTGCCGCTCGAAGCGGTTTCGGTGCACACGCCGCTTGAAGGCACCACCGGTTACCGCGTCAGTGGCAAGAAGTTGACGCTCGTGCCAATTCTTCGCGCAGGATTGGGAATGGTGGAAGGCGTGCTGCGGCTCGTGCCATCAGCGCGTGTCGGTCATGTTGGATTGTATCGTGATCACGACACACTCCAGCCGGTTGACTACTACTTCAAGGTGCCCGGCGACGCGGCCGAGCGCGATTTTTTCATTCTCGATCCGATGCTTGCGACTGGTGGTAGCGCCTCATCTGCCGTTTCGTCGCTCAAGCGTGCCGGCGCGACACGAATTGGCTTCCTCTGCCTCGTTGCGGCGCCTGAGGGTCTTCGTCGTCTTCACGATGAACATCCCGACGTGAGCGTGATCGCTGCAGCGCTCGACCGCGAGTTGAACTCGCACGGGTACATTCTCCCCGGACTTGGCGACGCCGGCGATCGACTCTTCGGCACAAGGTAAACGACGAGTCAGCGCCGATCACGCGAATCAACATTTTTGCGTTCAGTTCTTCTCACTTGTTGCGGTTCGAGTGTGCGAGTATCTTGCCGCGCGTTTTTCTCGCGATCGCCTCTGCGCCGCTCACCTGCGCCCTGGTCGTAGATGCTCGTCAACCTGCTGCCGGACTTTCTAGCAGTCCTGAACAGCTCCGATCGGGTTGCCGCATATCATCGATACTACGAAACGCATCGCCATCGGCTCGCGGCGTACTGGAACAACTACGTACTCGATCCGGAAACGCCACATTTTTCCGAAGTGGCGCGGATGGCCGCTCTCTCCGATCGCACCGATCTCCTGTCAATGCTCGAGCGCACCGATGTGGTCGCGCTCGCACGCGGCGCCGAAGCACAGTGCTCGGCCCTGCTTGAAAGCGATGTCGACATCGACGTCATTCTCATGGTCGGCGTTGGCGCCGCCAATGCCGGAGAGCTCGTCGTCGCGGGACGAGGCGTCGCCTTCGTTTGCCTGGAACACTTTACCGGGGTTCCCAGCCAGGAAACACAGGGCCTTGGGCTCGATCCGGAACTGATTCCGATGTGGCTGGCGCACGAAATGGCGCACGCTGTCCGCTACACCTCGCCGGGCAGCCGGAGTGAGATGCGGTCACTCATCGAAGAAGCGGACGGCTACTACTCGTATTGGGAAACCGGGCGTCGCGCATCGCTGGGCGAACATGTCGTGAACGAGGGCATCGCCGTTGAAGTCGCTCGACTCGTGAGCCCCGGACACGCATCCTGGGAGTATTTCGGCTATCAACGCCGCCAGTTTGCGCGCGTGCGGAAACTCGAGTCGTCCGTTACGCGCGCGATCCTGGCGGATTTTGACAACGCCGCGCTGGGACTTCGCCTTCGATATCTCTCCGGCGGCGTGTCCGACGAGGCCCGTGTGATCGACCGAACCGTCGTTCCAGAGCGTGCGGGTTACTTCGTGGGCTCGAGGCTGGTCGGCCCCGCGCTGGAGATGAATGGTCCGGCATGGGCCGTTCGCGCAGCCGCACACGACATCATCGATGTCGCCGAGTCCTCGGCGGCGGCGGCTTCGGCCTGATTACTTGCCGACGCAAAACGTCGAGAAGATCTTCGCCAGCACGTCGTCGACATCCACGGCGCCCACGAGGCTTTCGAGAGCGTGCACAGCAGCGCGCAGGTGCACGGCAGCAACGGTCATCGGAACCGCATTGGTCGTTCTGGACTCATGAAACGCTGACAGTTCCGCTGCTGCCTCGTTGAGAGCGGCTTGATGGCGCGCGCGTGTGAGCAACGGCAACTCGGGATCCAGCGATCCATACGTTGCGTCCAGCGTTCGTTCGATCGACTGAAGCAGGTCGCCGAGGCCTCGCCTTTCCTTCGCGCTGACGTGTACGCCGTCGGCGTGCGCGATTGGCCCCGGATCGTTGACGTCCGCTTTCGTCCAAACAGGAATGCGCGGCGCCTTCGTCGCTGAAGCAATGATGCCGGAAACCGCGGCATGATCGTCCGGCGACTCGCCGCAAACGAGCACAACGTGAGCACCGCTCAGATAGCGTTGACTGACCTCGACGCCGGTGCGTTCGATTTCGTTGTTGCTTTCACGCAGTCCTGCGGTATCCACCAGACGAAGCGGCCAGCGGTTTACTTCGATCACTGCCTCGATGGCATCGCGCGTCGTGCCTGGTGTGTGGTGTACGATCGCGCGCTCCACGCCGAGGAGCGCATTGAAGAGAGACGACTTACCCGCATTCGGTCGCCCCGCGAGCACGACGATCGCGCCTTCTCGAACAATCTCCCCCAGTCGGACGCTGTCGCGCAGGACGCCAATTTGACGTTGCACCTGCTCCAGCGCGCGATCTACTCGAGCGGCGGGAATGGGGCCGTCATCCTCTTCGGGGAAATCGATGTCGTATGCGATCAGTGCCTCGAGTTCGAGCACCGCGTCACGAAGAGTGCCGATCTGGCGCGAAAGACCTCCGTCCACATGGTGCAGTGCCGCTTGCCGCGCTGCCTCCGTGCGCGCGTCGACGATGCTGGCAATACCTTCGGCCTGCAGCAAGTCCAACTTGCCGTTCAAGACGGCTCGCCGCGTGAATTCGCCAGGCTCCGCTGGTCTCGCGCCCTCGTGAATCAGGAGCGCGGCGATTGCGGCGGGCGACAACAGACCCCCGTGCCCGCTGAACTCGACAACATCTTCACCGGTGAACGACTGCGGCGCATCAAAACGTGTGATGATCACCTGGTCGACCACGGCACCGGTCGACGGGTCGCGAATTTCGGCCAGCGCGGCCGCGCGCGGTGTGTCAGGCCACCGCGACGCGCAGCGCCTGGCGATGGTGTGCGCGCCGGGCCCACTGAGCCGGACGACGGCGATCGCGCTTCGGCCTACGGCTGTCGAAACCGCGACAATCGTGCCCGAATCCGCATGACGCACTTCGCCGGACTATCCCTTCGCCTTGGCTGACGCCTTCGCGCGCTCATTCGAGATGAACCACTGCTGGGGTAGCGCGGCAAGGTTCTGCACGGCGTAATACAGGTTCAGGCCGGAGGCGAAATTCAGCAGCAGGAACGTCATCATCGCCGGGAAGATGTACAGCATCATCTTCGTTTGCGGATTCGGCGGCGTGTTCCTGCTCCCAATCCATGACAGCACGAACATCGAAATGCCCATCACGAGCGGCAGGATGTAGAACGGGTCCTTCTGCGAAAGATCCTGGAGCCACATGAACGGCACGCCGCGGAACTCGATCGTGCTGCGGAACACGAAGAACAGCGCAAACAACACCGGCATCGGCAGGAACAGCGGCAAGCAGCCCGAGAACATGCTGAACGGGCTCATGTCGTGTTCCTTGTACACGCGCATCATTTCCGTCTGCAGTTTGGCCGGGTCGGCTTTGTAGCGCGTCTGCAACGCCTGAAGCTCGGGCTGGATGCGCTGCATCTTCAGGCTCGTGCGCATTGCCTTGTTGTTGAGCGGCCAGAGAAGAACGCGCACCGCAACGCCGAATATGACGAGGACCCAACCGTAGCCGATGTCGAACGTGTGGCGCATCCAGAGCAGCACGCTCATCACAAGGCCGGCAAAGGGCTGCACCACCGGCTGCATGAACCCGCCATACGGATTCGAGTTCACGAAATCGCGCCCCAGCGCCTGCAGCCGGTTCGCCTGTTGCGGACCTGCATAGATATCGAGCGAAAAGGCGCCCTGACGTGGCTGCAGCACCACAGTTCCCTGGGCCATGGTGGGTGTCCGCGACGTCCGCGCCAGTCCGGTCATCGACATCTCGGCCATCGGCGTGAGACTGTCTCGAGCCAGCACACCCACGATGAAATACTTGCTCTTGAGGGCGACCCACGTCAGCGGGCCAGGCACGATCACCTTTTCGCCGGGGTCGAGCTTGGCGAACGCGGTGCCTTTGGATCCACGATTCACGGCCTCATACGCGAAACCGAGGCTCCGGAGATCGTCGACCGTATCTGCCTCGTATGTGCCCAAGGTCGGCGCGTAGTGCATGAGGACGAATCCGTTGCTCGCGAGCGGTCCGCGCACCCGGCCATCCACGCGCGCCAGGAAACTGTCCGGTTTGATCTCGTAATCGAGGATCAACGTGTCGCTCGCGACTACGCCTTCGAACGTGATGCGCGCTGCCGTCCCGATCGTGTCGCGTTGCGTCACGCGAAACGTGGCCTGGTCGAATGGAATTGTGTCGCGTCCCGATATACCGCTGAACCGTATGAGCGGAACGCCACGACCTTCGAGCACGACCGGACCGACCGCGTTGCCGAGGGCCTTGTACTGGCGTTGCACGACCTGCAGCAGGGCACCGCCGGTGTTCACGAACGAGAACTCGGCGGTGGAGTCGGCGACGTGGAGGGTCTCGGCTGGAGTGCGGCCGATGGACGAGTCAGGAGTGGCTTGGGGCGCTGGCGGCGCGGCGGTAACCGCCGGCTGTTGCGTATCGGCCGGGGCCGGGACCGAATCCGTCACCTGGCTTGCTGTCGGCGCTGGCACGGGGACACGCGGCGTGAACAGCCTGGGCGTGAGCAGGATGACCGCCGCAACGAGAACAAGCGCGAGGACAGTGCGTCGGTCCATTTGCACGTGGGGTGATTAGGGAACGGGATCGTAGCCGCCGACATGGAACGGATGACACCGTCCAATGCGACGAACTGTCAGGATCAGCCCTCGCCACGCTCCGTGCTTCTCGAGCGCCTCGATGGCGTACGCCGAACAGGTGGGCGAATACCGGCAGACCGACGGGAGCAACGGTCCGAGAAAGAGCTGGTATCCACGCACCAGCGCTATCAGGACGAAACGCACGCGGGCTCCGGTTTCAATTCGCCAGCCGACGAACGGCTCCGTTCACTTCGGAGCGCAGATCGGCGAACGGCAGTGAATACGCTGCGGGCGCGGTTCGCACAATCAGGTCCATACCATGTTCCGTCGGAAGCAGGTCCTGGCGCACGATTTCGCGCAGCCGGCGCTTGAGTCGATTGCGTTCGACCGCGCTGTGTCCATGTCGAGGAACAATGATCCCCACCCTCGCAAACGACAGAGGGGAAGCGCACACCCGGATCGAGAAATGCCGGGTTCGTACGACTTTCCCCTCTACCTGAATTCGACGGATGTCAGCGCCGCGAGTAATGCGTTGCGCCCGCGAGTAGCGCAGGCGCGATTTACGCGGCGGCGTACTTGGACGGAAGCTTTACCGTCAGGCGCTTCCGCCCCTTTTTGCGGCGACGACTGAGCACTTCACGACCCCAGCGCGTTGACATTCGCGTACGAAATCCGTGCTTCCGGATTCGGCGCTTGTTGCGCGGGCGATAGGTGGGCTTTCCCATAAGCTACGTATGTGAGACAAAACTGATCTGGCGTGCGATCTCGGGGTGAGAAACGTACCCGGTTTACCGCAAGCAAGTCAACGCCTTAGAGGCGCATGTTCATGCAGTGTGCAGCACGCAGGATCGTGCGCGTTGACTTTTCAACAGGGTCCGAATAGCTTCGCCGCCCCTTGAGATTATCAACAGACATGGATCTGGCGCCGCAAGAAGTCTGGAGTCGTTTACTCGAAGTCGCGCGGCGCGAAATAGCGGAGCACACCTTCCGAACCTGGCTCGAACCCACGCAAGCGGTCGAGCTGCGCGGAGACAAACTCACGGTCGCTGTACCCGACCAGTTCTCCGCCGATTGGAATGAATCAAAACATGCAGCGCTGCTGACCTCACTGGCTCCCGTTGCACTCGGTCAGCCATGTCAGGTCGAGTTCATCGTTGATGCACAATCGCGCCAGCGCGTGCAGATGGACTTGTTCGTCGCACCCGCGCCAGGCACCGCGACCGCCGCAAATGGAATGGCCGCTCCGCGGCCGCTTCTCAACGCGAAGTACACGCTCGACAACTTCGTGATTGGCAAGTCGAACGAGCTCGCCGCGTCGGCGGCGCTCGCGGTCGCCGAAGCGCCCGGCCGCGATTTCAACCCACTCTTCATCTACGGCGCCACAGGCATCGGCAAGACGCACCTCATGCAGGCAGTCGCGCATGCCATCCTGGCGCGCAATCCGGCGTTGCGCGCCGCGTACCTCGGA
Source organism: uncultured Gemmatimonadota bacterium (assembly GCA_946887155.1). The sequence continues at coordinate 5,121 of CAMPKM010000007.1, read as the reverse complement.
GCCGAACAATTCACGAACGAATACGTAATGTCGATCCAGGGGCGGACGACACATGACTTCCGCCGCCGGTTCCGCGAACTCGATCTGTTGCTCATCGACGACGTCCATTTCCTGAAGGGCAAGGAAGCGACCCAGGAAGAATTCTTTCACACCTTCAACGCGCTGTACGAAGGTGGACGCCAGATCATCCTCACCAGCGATCGCCCGCCCAGCGAAATCCCCGGCATCGAAGCGCGCCTCGTGACGCGCTTCCAGTGGGGCATGGTCGCCGACATCGAATTCCCCGATTTCGAGCACCGCATCGCGATCCTGCGCAGCAAGGCGCACCAGGATCACCTCCAGCACACGATCCCGGACGATGTGTTGCATCTCATCGCCGAGCATGTGCGCTCGAGCGTGCGAGAGTTGGAAGGTTGCATCATCAAGCTGATCGCGTTCGCTTCGCTGCGTCAGCAGCCGGTGACCGTCGATCTGGCGGTCGAAGCCCTCCGCGACCGCATTCGTCCGGCCGCTGCCGGTGCGGGAAGCGGCAGCGATGGCCGCGGCCTCTCCATCTCCACGATTCAAACCGCCGTCGCGAAAGCGTGGGGCGTCAGCGCCGCAGCGTTGACGTCGAAGAGCCGCACGCGTGAAGTCGCGGTGCCTCGGCAAGCCGCGATGCTTTTATCACGTGAATTGTTGAATGCTCACCTTGCAGATATTGGAAACGCGTTCGGTGGTCGGGATCATTCCACTGTTATCCACAGTCTTGAACGTGCGCGCTATCTTCGAGCGGCCGACCAGGAGTTCGCCGAACGCCTTCAACTCGCTGTACTTGAGTTACCCGCGGGCGCAGCGTAAGCAGTTCTTGGCCACATCTCCACAGTACTGCTGTTACTGTAGTTCTTTATTCCTTTAGATAAACAGCAATAGTCTTTCCCACTTGAGGCTCGAATGCGCTTCACGATTGCGCGGGAAAAACTGCAGGAAGCTCTCACCAGCGTCGCGCCGGCCGTACCGGCAAAGACGACCCTTCCTGTACTCGCGAACATTCTGGTCGAGGCCTCGGAACGTGGTGTCCGATTTTCCGGCACCGACCTCGATGTGGCCGTCTCCGTCGAAGTCCCGGCGGACGTCGAGTTGCCCGGAGCACTCACGCTGCCCGCCAAACGACTGGGGGAGATCACCCGGGAATTGCCGCCGGCTCCGGTAAAAATCGCAGCTCTCGGCGAACAACGGGCCACGCTCGAATGCGGCCGGACCAAGTTCAAGTTGCTCGGACTGCCACGCGACGAGTATCCGGCGTTTGCGCCCGTCGAGTACAACACCGGGTGGCGCGTGAAGTCCTCGGTGTTGCAGGAGCTCATCTCGCGCACCGCGTTTGCGGTCTCCTCCGAAGAAAGCCGCCCCATCCTGAACGGCGTGTTGTGGGAAGTGCGAGACAAGATGCTGCGCATGGTGGCCACCAACGGACACCGGCTCGCGCTCATGGAATCGCCCGTGGAAATGGGGAAGAGCGCCACCGGGGATTTCATCGTGCCACCACGCGCCCTCGAACAGGTGCGGCGCGTGTTTCCGCCCGAGGAAGAAATCGAGATCGGAAAGGGTGAGAATCACCTTGCCTTCCGCAGTCCAATCGCCAGCGTCTCGACGCGCCTGATCGAGGGACCCTATCCGAATTACGACCAGGTCATACCGCGCGACAACGACCGCTTTGCCATCGTCGATCGGCCGTCGCTGGTGAGTGCGCTTCGGCGCATGTCGGTCGTTGCGTCGGACCAGACACATCGCGTGAAGCTCTCGTTCAACACTGCCCTGCTCCGGTTCACCGTGCAGACGCCCGACGTCGGCGAAGGCCAGGACGAGATTCCGGTGCAGTACACGGGCGACTCGCTCGACATCGGGTTCAACAGCAGCTACCTGCTCGAGATCCTGCGCAACATGCCCACGGACGAGGTGCGCTTCACGTTCAAGACCGCCGAGCGCGCCGCCACGGTGTTACCCGAAGGTTGGGCTGCACCCGGCAAGTACGTCTGCCTGGTGATGCCATTACGCCTCGTTGACTGACAACGCCCAGCCTCTCACTCGAGAGACTGGGCGTCGTCGTAAGCAGCCTGTAAGCCGGGTTCTGTAGCGGAGCCGAAACCCCGCGGCAGTCATTTCTCTGGGAGCGGAGTCTCCTCCGCCCTCGTGCAGCCTACCCGCGGCGTCTTGATCGGAGTGGGCGTCTCCTCGCCGCCTATTTGGCCTTGCTCCGGCGGGGTTTACCGTGCCGCCTCCGTTACCGGAAGGCGCGGTGGGCTCTTACCCCACCATTTCACCCTTACCACGATCTTCTGTGGCGGTCTGTTTTCTGTGGCACTATCCGTCACGACTCGCGCCGTGCCCAGGAGTTACCTGGCACCTTGCCCATGGAGCCCGGACTTTCCTCAGGCTGGTCCGCCGAAGCGAACTACCTGCGACTGCCCAGCTGCTCACGGCGTGGAATATAACCGGACGTGACGCGCAGGTGACGACCCGATTGCAGACTGTCGCATCGAACTCCGGTGACGACCGATGCAGTCAAATACATCCGAGACCCCGCTACTTCCAGTTCCTCGAATCACCACGGTGCTCACACCGGACGAGCGGTTGCGCGTCGATGCCGCCGGCCAGGGCATCTACCGTGCGTGGCATCGCGAGTCACTGAATGACGCCATGCGCGACCTGCGCGACCATCGCGCCGCTGCCGTGATCGTATCGATCGCGTGCTGCGACGTAGCCGACGTCCCACGCGTTGCCCGTGTCGTCCGCGAGTTTCCTCGCGTTCCGGCAGTCGCACTCCTCTCGAATCTCACGCCGCAAACTGCGCAAACCGTGCTCGTACTTGGGCGGTGTGGCGTGCGTACCCTCGTGGACGTTCGCGAGCCTCGTGGATGGCAGCAGTTGCGATCGGTGCTGCTGCACGACCAGGCCACCGAGATTCATCGTGTTGCACTGGCACGCGTTGCCGAAGACCTCACCGACGCTCCAGACGGTTGCCTTCGCTTCTTCCGCGCTTTGTTCGAAGAAGGGTCCGAAACACGAACCATTCAGGAACTTTCAGAGATACTCGGCGTTGTTCCGTCCACGCTCATGAGCCGCTTCACGCGGGCCAGATTGCCCGCACCAAAGTTCTACCTCTCGATGGCGAGGCTGGTGTGTGCCGCCCGGCTGTTCGAGAACCCGGGCCTCTCGATCACGATCGTCGCCAACGAGCTCGATTACAGCTCACCCCAGGCATTCGGCCGGCACCTCAAGTCCATCCTTCGCATCACCGCCATGGAGTTCCGCCAGCGGTACGACGGCGAGGGAATGCTTCAGCTTTTCCGGGACGAGCTCGTGTTGCCGCACATCGGCCGCCTGCGCTCGTTCGATCCGCTCGGCATCGACGCGCCACGTCCGGCGCGTGCCTACGACGAAGCTGTGCCGGCAGGCGCCTGATCGAGCAGCTCGGAAACGGTCGCGAGACAGACGACCTCGAACCCCTGCTGTTCCAGCACACTCCGTCCACCTTCCTCACGATCGACTACGGCGACGATGCCTGAAATGGATGCACCCGCACGCTGGATCGCTTCAACCGCCCGAAGCGCCGATCCGCCGGTCGTAATGACGTCTTCGATCACGACCACATGGTCGCCCTCGTTCATCGGTCCCTCGATGAGCCGGCCCGTCCCGTGCTGCTTCGCTTCCTTGCGCACGGTGAACGCGCGCACGAGGGGTGGCGATGCCACGCTCGCGACCGCGATCGCATATGACACGGGATCAGCGCCGAGCGTGAGACCGCCCACGGCATCGACTCGCCAGCCTCGGTCGCGAATAGCCGAGAGGGCAAGGGGGCCGATGGTCGCCAACCCCTCAGGGCTCATGCTGGTGAGGCGCGCATCGACGTAGTAGGCCGATTCGCGCCCCGATGCGAGCGTGAACTTGCCGCGTCGGAGCGAGCGCTCGGAAAGCAGCCGGATGAGCGTGCTGCGATCGACCGGGTTCATGTCGGCGGGTGGCGGTGAATCGTGGCGGTCAACCGCGACCGAACAGTCCCTTCATTCTCGAGAGCAGGCCGCCGCTCTCGGGACTCGTCGAGCTGATTCCCGGCGGGGCGCCTGGCGCGGACTTGCCCGGTGGTTCGAGCAACGCCTCCCGCAGCTCGCGCGCGAACGTGAGCACGTCCGGATACCGATCGGCAGGCTCGCGCGACAAACCACGCATCATCACGCTTTCGACACGCGCGCCGAAGTCGAGCCCGGGCCGTGCCTTGTTCAGCGCGATCGGTGGCTGCGAGAGCAATTGCGTGAACATCTCCCGCGGCGACTTCGCGAGGTATGGCAGCGAACCGGTGAGCAGGAGGTAGGCAATCGTTGCCAGGCTGTATTGATCCGCCGCCGGGGTCACCAGCGCGCCAGAAAGGGCTTCCGGTGCGACGTACATCAGCGTGCCGACGAAGTAACCGGCGCGCGTCAGTCGCTCGTCCTGCGACGTGTCGGTGGCGGCCGCGATGCCGAAGTCGAGGAGCTTGAGCGTGCCCGTCGCGTGGTCATACATCGCGTTGTCGGGCTTGAGGTCGCGGTGTACGATGCCCGACCCGTGGGCCGCGCCGACGGCATCGGCAATCTGCATGATCACGTTCGCGACTTCCTCGCGCGGCATCGGCGCGTGCTTCTTCGCGTAGTGCTCGAGCAGGTCGCCACCAGCCCACTCGATCACCAGGTAGGGGATACCCTCGACCTGGCCTGTCTCTATGGTCTTGATGACGTTCGGATGAAGAACGCGTTTTCCGAAGTTCGCTTCGCGGGTGAACCGCGCCAGGGCCGTCTTGTCCTGGCGCATCTTGTCGCGCAGCGCCTTGAACGCCACCGTGCCGTGAGTGGGATGGGTCGCACGGTACACGACCGACGTCCCACCCTCGCCGACCAACTCGTCTATGGAGTAGCCGGCTATGTTCTGACCAACGAGGTTTTCCTTGGGCACGGGCGCGAACCTAATGCGACGGTCCAAGGGCGGCAAGCAACCAATGTCCCGAGGGACGGTTATCCAAACCTCGAACCGCAGCAACTGCATACTGGAGGCCCAAATGCACCGTAGGTGGTCGAGGCGAGTTTTCGTCTCCGCCGGACTCGCCGGACT